>CBDUHU010000493.1:0-3557 GCA_965366725.1 uncultured Kangiellaceae bacterium | reverse complement strand
GCAGCCAAGCTGCGTAATAATCAACCATTTCGCAGAGCAGGAATGATGGTTAAGGGAAGACTTATGTATTTACGAACACGCCAACATATTACCCATCAGGATGTTCAAGTCAGTGATCGACGAATTCGTTTATTAAACCGAAGAATACCACCTGCTTTAGCATTACTGCGAATGCCGAGTATTCATTCGCTGATAATGAATACTCGAGGGCGTTATTTAATTGCAGGGAACCCTCATTGGTAAAGCAGAATTTTACACATTAATAAGTTAGTTGTTTACTGATTTTTGTTAGCTTGAATAGTGTTCCGAAAACCTCAAGGCTAGTTGGTAATTGATGACAGATAAAAAATAAGGAGCCATTTTTGTGAATAATATATCTAATACTACAGGCAATAAATTATTTCTGAATGATGCATTTAAAAGCGTTGTTTTTTTTAGTGTACTGTTACTTGTTGGATTATTTAGCCGCACTTTATATGGCGTTTCCGGTAATTCAGATAGTAGTAAAGTTAAAGATGATTATATTTTTTACAATGGCGTTATTTTGCCAATGGATAAATTAAATTATCAGGAAAAAAATAACCCTCAGGCAATCAGAGTAAAGAATGGTATTGTTGTTGAAGTTGGCAACAAGAGTGACATATTTGTTAATAAAGATAAGGAAACTGTTTCGGTTGACCTTAAAGGTAAAACCTTAATGCCGGGATTTATTGAACCTCATCTGCATATGACTTTAATGATTGATTTTTCTGCGGTGACCGATCTTTCTCCCTGTTTGCCAGAACGTTATGCCTATCAACTTTATGATGATGATGGAATATTTTGTCCTGTCACTCTGGCTGATACCTGGAAGAAACTGAATGAAAGTCGTAAACGTGAAATTAAGCCCGAAAACAAATTAAAATATCGCTGGATTATTGCTAATGGAATCGATCCTTCTCGTCTTGGAAATGCCAACCTTAAACAATTGAAGTCATTTATTGAGAGTCCTGCAAAAGTGATTGAAAAGGAAGTTAATGGTGGTATTGACCAGCCTGTTTTTTTACTTGATCAGTCTGGGCATGTGGGATATGTCAATATGCAAGCATTTGTGACAGCTGGTATTTGCCAAAGTAAAATTAACTGTGGAGTTAATTATCTTCAACCGGGAATAACACTGCCACAACAAGCTAACCCGCCAATTGGTCACTGGGAAGTCGATGCAAATGGTATGTTTACCGGTAAGTTACTTGAAAGTCCTGCTTTTCTTAAATTTGTCAGTGCAATAAAAGACAACCTCGATATACCGAGCAATAGTCCGTTCTTTTTTCTTGACGCGCAACAGGGGTTAGAAAAGGCACCAGAAATCATTGATAAAATAGCTCAAACAGGCGTGACTACCATTATTAATGGTGGTGGAATGACTGTTAGTGAAGTTGACTTTATAAAATCTCTTTCTCAGCTAGCTAATAGTAAATTAAGATATCGGAGTTTAATTTCTGCCGATATTTTAGCGGATCCTTCAGTTAGCCAATCCTCATTTGAGATAGCGGAATCACTTAAAACTCCAATATGGGAGGATTCTGACAAGGGCTTGTTTGGAGCTTACGGTATAAAAATCTGGGCAGATGGTTCAACTCAGGGTTGTAGTGCAAACTTAAAATCTGAATATTCATCGCAAGGCTTATGTGAAGGTGTTAAATCTGGACAGGGAGCCAATTATACCCTCGAAGAAATGACCAAAGTATTGACTCCTTATTGGACTAATCAGTGGTTAGTTCAAGTACATGCGAACGGTGACAGTGCGATGGAAATGACCTTGAGCGCATTTAGAAACTTGCAAAAACGTTGTGCTAGTGTTTTGTTTAAACCCAATAAACAACCACTCACACTAATTCATGCAACAGTGGGAGGAAATCCTGAAAAAAACGAAAATGTTATTAAAAAAGTTGCTGAGTTAAATCAGCTATCTATCGCCTGTAAACGTAAGGGCGATGGTTCTCTGATTGTCTATCAGGGTAATCTGGATATTAGTGTTAGTCACTTAAGTGGCCATGTTGCCTATTGGGGAGGAGCCTTTGAAAGTATTCTCGATGGCAAGGGACAAATTGAACCTGATACTGGCAAGCCGCAACCGGATAATGGTCTTCGTGCATCAATGCTTGATCCAGCGGCAACTGACATAAAAATGAAAGTTCCATTCTCTTTACATAGCGATGCGCCAATTACTCCAGTTAATCCGCTATGGTATGCCGAACAGTTGATTAATAGAAATACCTGGTTTTATCCCAAACTAGCAGATAAGGATGCCTACCCTATGCCAATTAGTGATTTTGGTGATCAGAAAATAGATGTATATCAGGCCTTAAGAGGGATCACTATTAATCCGGCACGTCAAAATAATTTACAGCATTATATCGGTAGTATTGAAAAAGGAAAAATTGCCGATCTGGTGATCCTGAATCAAAACCCCATGAGCCTGACTGATACAAATCAACTTCATAAAATTAAGGTAATTAGTACCTTCGTCAATGGTATCAGACATGACTGGTAGTAGGCTTTTATAATTATTTATGGACGCAGGAAGAATAATGCAAAACTACTATGCACTAGTGAAGATGAATGCTTATGAAAAGTTCTATTTATCATAATCGGAAAAATTCTGAATTATCTCCTCCAAATATGGTGCGAAGGTCATCTGGAAGAGTAAAGCTTGAAGATAATCGTAGTTCTGGACAATTAAAAACCAATCAAAGTGATAATAGTCAAAAACTGATAAAAAATAAATTATCAGTTATCAACTCTCCGGTGGTTCAGAGAGTTGTTGAAGAAAAAAAGTTACTTGGTGCTATTAACCAATCGAATAAAGAATTGTTGGAAGAGCTATTAATGAAAGTTAAACCTGGTGAGGTAGAAAAACTGGTAGCGCTTGGCTATCAAAATATGGTTTCTATTTTCAGAATTGTCTATCGTTCTGGCGTTAATAAAGTGAATGAAGAGTTACAGGGGCTGGGGATTTTGATTTTACTCAATATAGCGCAGGAAAATCGTTTGCATGAATTTGCCAGTGATGTTGCTCCGGGAATAGACTTTCTTCTGAAATCTTCATATTCTTTGTCACATAAAATGCAGGTTGAACCAATCAACAAGTCTATTAGTGAACTCTCGCAGGTTTCAAGTTATTTCTCCAGGGAAATGGAGTTACGACAATTAGAGTTTCTTAAAGATGCGGAACAAAAAATTGCTTATTCGCAAGGAAAAAGTAAGATCGATCGGTCTCAGGAACGATTCAATGCGATTTTAAATGATGTCAATTTTCATAAACAGAGAATTAACAAATTATTTACCCAATCTAAAGGCTTAAAAACTAAAAATTTAGCTGTTCAATATATTCATTCTTACGAGGCTGTTTTAGTAAAACTGAATAATAAGCTTAACTTTCAACTATCTCATAACCTTACATTACTTTCAGACCCTTTTGTTCTTGACCCGGATAGTCGAAGAGAATGGAGTGAAGACGAGCTTGATAGCTTACTACCAGTAGTCTCCAGGTTACCTAAGTCACATGTTGAAGATAA
>CBDUHU010000492.1:0-3573 GCA_965366725.1 uncultured Kangiellaceae bacterium | reverse complement strand
GTGATGTTACTGTCTTGATTGCTGTAAAAATGCTGGATTCTCACCGACTTGAACGAGGAACATACCGTTCATGAGCAAAGTTAGCAGGCCCTCACTCTCACCACGTAAAGCATGACAGAAGAAATTATTTCAACATTCTAGTAAAATTATGCGAATCTTTCCCGCTACCTAAAATCTCCAAGTTTTCACCTGATGAATTCTATAAAAGTTTATAAACTCACCATGACCGGCAGAGGAGAAGAACCTATTTAAATGAAAAAATATAGCTTGGAGAGTGAAGTAATCCATTAGCCCTTAGCAATAATTAAGAAACCCGACAAACTCAACAACAGTTGCAAAAGGCGCATAATATACGCGTAATACAATCATGAATCAGTGATTTCTATTCAGGAGTAAACGAAATGAACATTACCCTAGGCAAAGAGTTTGAACGCCGTATCGGTGAAAAAGTTCAGGAAGGTCTCTATACCTCACCAAGTGAAATCATTCGCGATGGGCTGCGACTTTTGTTTGAAACAAGATAATCTCAAACAAGAACAACTGGAAGTTTTACGACAGGAAGTTTCGAAAGGTTTTGAACAATTAGCTGCAGGCGAAACATCAAGCCGATCGGTTATGGATATTTTTGAGCAAGCCAGCTCTTCCACCAAATAGTAGTGACGCCAATGCAAAACTATAAGCTCTCCCCTTTAGCTGAAAGTGATTTACATAAAATAATCACTTCAACTATCTAAGCTTGGGGAAGTGAACAGGCAAAAGTCTATGCGCAAAGTATGGAGTCTGCATTGACCAAACTCGCTCAATATCCAGATTTCGGCCGTTAAATAGACGAGCTATATACTGGGGCTAGAAGCTTCCCAATAGAGAAGCACATTGTTTTTTACCGTATAGTGAATGATGGAATTGAGATTGCTCGAATCCTACATCAACGTATGGACTCATCGAAACATTTTTAACAATTTAAATAAACCACTACTTATCAATAACCTACCCTTCTTTTGTGCCGAGTAATTATGACTTACTAATTCTGTGTTGAACTTGTTTATGGTAGTACAAAATAGGATTATATCCTTACCAGACATCATTTCCTGGAGGTAAAAATGGCTATGGTGAAGAAAAGTATCACAGTAACAGAGCGGCAAGAACAATGGATGAAAGCTCAACTTGCTTCCGGTAATTTCGCCAGTGATAGTGAATTATTACGTGATCTAATCAGAAAAGAGCAGGAGCGTACCAGTGAAGTAGAAGTCATTAGACAGGAACTAATCAAAGCAGAACAAAGTGGCTTCAGTTCCAGAAGCGCAGAAGATATTGTAAATATGGTGATTGCACGGAAGCAAGCCAATGGCGAGTTATAAGTTAACTGGTGCTGCTGATAAGGATTTAGAGCAATTATTTGAATATGGTATTGATAACTTTGGTTTTATCAAAGGCTAAGTCATATGTAGATGGGTTGATTATCCAGTTTGAAGCCATTGCCAATAAGCCTCTTCATTATCAGACAGTTGATCATATTCGTTCTGGCTATAGGCGAAGTGTTTATGGAAAACATGCCATTTACTATATGACTTCAGATGATTGTATCAATATTATGCGAATATTAAGATCTGAAAACTTAACAACAGTTTTTGAATAGTCAAAAAACAATACAGAACACCAAAAATTAGCCATCAACTTAAAAGCATTTGAAAATCAATAAGTTATCCAACATAAACACATTCGTTAGAGCGCTACATATTATTTGACCGCAAAAATTCAAAACGAAATCTGTTATTTGTAGTGTAATTCAATATCTTTAAACCTGAATTTTAAATGGGTGTCCCGAAAGAGTGTTGTGCAGGACGAACATCATCTAAAAACACTTTCATGCTCTATCCTCCTATTGAAGTTGTTGGAGCCGGTTATAGGACTCGAACCTATGTCAATTGCTTACAAGGCAATTGCTAAACCATCTCAGCTAAACCGGCTTAATTGGAAGCCCCAACAGGGCTCGAACCTGTGATACAAGAATCAAAATCTTGTGTGTTGCCAACTACACCATGGGGCTAAATTTGGCACCCTCGGCAAGACTCGAACTTGCGCGTCCTGCTTTCGAAGACGACTAACATGGATGTGAGGAGTGCAGATTTTGCAGGAGCAAAAATCTGTCCAGGCTCTTCCAACTGAGCTACGAGGGTAGTAGTTTTGGTGCCTTCGGTTGGATTATTCAGACCATCCTTGGTCTTCACACTCCGTGCCATCGTCGTTCCTCCGCTGTTCGGTAGCGTTCCTACGCTACTCGTCGAACCAACCTCTCGAGATCTTCAATCTCGCGCTAATCCAACTCAGCTACAAAGGCAAAAATTGGTGGGTCGCCCGAGATTTGAACTCGGAACCTTCCGGTTAAAAGCCGGATGCTCCTGCCAGTTGAGCTAGCGACCCCAAACTTGGTACACGAGACGGGATTCGAATCCCGCGAACTATTAATCAGACCAGATTGAAAGTCTGGCTACTTTGACCGCTTGTATACTCGTGTTCTATACCGAGTACGGACTTTCACCGTCATAACTGTTTCATTACGCCTCGGTTCGTAATGTCGGAATGTTTGGTAGGGCGCGAGGGACTCGAACCCTCAACCTTCCGCTTAAAAGGCGGATGCTACTGCGCTATTGAGCTAGCACCCCATAAACTGGTAGCACTTGACTGAATCGAACAGTCGACCTCCTGTATGTAAAACAGGCGCTCTACCAATTGAGCTAAAGTGCTAATAAATTTGGTCCCCAGAGCTGGTTACGATCCAGCCACCTCACGCTTATCAGGCATGTGCTCTACCAAATGAGCTATCCGGGGTTTAAAGATAACTGAGTCGGGCTTTCACCGTGACGGGTCTGTAGGGTGAAACCTCAGTTGTATTTCACCATCGCAATTCATTAAATTGGCGGGCGCAGAAGGATTTGAACCTTCAACCAACTACTTAACAGGCAGTCGCTCTACCAGTTGAGCTATACACCCTTAATTTGGTGGAGAAGATGAGACTCGAACTCACAACCGAAAACTTGCAAAGCTTTTGCTCTCCCAATTGAGCTACTTCCCCTTGTTTATTATTCACAAATTAATTTGGCAGGGAGTGAAGGAATCGAACCATCGAATGCGGTTTTGGAGGCCGCGGTTTTGCCATTAAACTAACTCCCTATTTTTATTTGGCACCGCCGGTAAGATTATTCAGACCATCCCTGGTCTTCACACTACGTGCCATCGTCGTTCCTCCGATGTTCTGCAGTGTTCCAACACTGCTAGTCGAACTTACAACCCAAGGCTTCGTAAACCTTTACTCTTCCATTTGAGCTACGACGGTAAATATTTGGCGGTACCACCGGGAATCGAACCCGGAGTGTGCGGTAGCCAAAAGTAGGTGCACTTAAGCAACAGCGCTTATGTTTCTCTTCTCTTTTTAAACATGTCCACCATGGCACCGTAATTTTTTAATTAATTGGTCTGGGATGAAGGATTTGAACCTTCGACATCTCCGTTCCAAACGGAGGACTCTAACCAGACTGAGCTAATCCCAGAGATTTGGTAGCAATGACTAGATTC
>CBDUHU010000491.1:0-3573 GCA_965366725.1 uncultured Kangiellaceae bacterium | reverse complement strand
GACTTTCAAGTTTAATTGCTTGTTGCTGCATCCGTTGTTGAATAACCTCGGTTGACTTCCGGGATTTTGCTAATTGGCTACTGGTAATTCTTTCCCTATGTATCAGCATAATAAGTTGAAGAACGGATAAACAAAGTAAGACTGAAAACCAGAGATTAAATACCGAATTCTGGGTTGAATTTAGTGGGATTAATAGGTGATTACTATTTTGGAAGAGCTGTAAAAGCACAAAACAGACAATCAGAAAAAATAAGGGGCTGTTGAATAAATGAGAGCGGGAAAAATAGGTTCTGCTGTTTTGCTCGTTAGAAGTTGTTACATTAAATTGCAAAGCAATATAAATAAGAATATAAGATAAGTACCAAAACCAGTCATAAACAGAACCAGAGCCAGCATTGATAAAATCAGCGATTGCCAGACCCTGGATAATATCTGATATCGTCCAGAAAAATGCAGCCAGTCCAAATAGGCTATAACCTATCCAGAGATCTTTTCGGCAAGACCATGCAAGATACCACCAGCGTGCCATTAGATAGATATCCATGACAACGTAGAAAAGAAAACTAGAGTCAAAGTAATTCTCAGTTGAACTGATTACCTGAGTTGGTGTTAAAGCAAGTAGCACGAAGGCTCCCAATGTAAAAGAGAGCGTACTGACCCAGATAAGCATACTTTGTTGGGTCAGTAACTGACCTGCGGTGTTATAGCTCTTTACTTCAATTGCAGCAATCGTTAAGGAAAAGTATAGAAAATAACTAACATTGGTGATTAGCTCCTTACTTGGCGCTGTGAGATCATCCCAAAGTGTTATTCGTACAATTGTTAATACAAACCAGGTAAAAAAAGCTGTGCCGAGCAATAGCCAGTATATGGGATCGACGATAGAAGTTGGGTTTCTAAGCTTACGTGCAATCGTAATCAGAATAGGTGCCAGAAAAAATGTATCAGCATAATTTCGGCTGAAACTGGATAGCGCTTCAGTGGTAACTATGCCGCTGCTATAGGCGACAACCAATGCGATCAGTCCGATTAATGCTAACAGATTAGTAACATTGTTTTTAAAGTCTGGCATTAGTACCCTTAATTGATTAAAAACTTGCACAAGCATATTAGTATCTTATGATGTAGCAGAAAAAACCGAAGTCAAACTGGTTAATGGCTGCAATTTAATTATAGGATAAAAAAAGCCACCCGTTAAGGTGGCTAATTGACACGCAGTTATTATTATAAGAAATTCTTAAAGGTGAATAATTCTATCTGGATTTCCATCAGGATCGTTTCCTGCATTTCCATCAGTACCCGGGTTGCCGTTACGCATCATCAGTACCGCACAAGCAGCTGGAGCAGCCATAGAAGTTCCTGACATTGTGGTTGTTCCACCACCGTTACGAAGTGATAAAATACTTACTCCAGGTGCTGCATAATCAACAGGTGGATTACCGTAGTTTGACCATGAAGGCATATTGTCATTAGAGTCAGTTGCAGAAATTGTGAAAATATTGTTGCCATTTGCACGTGCTGGAGAATGGTTATTAGCGTGATCGCCATCATTACCGGCAGCTAATACGAAGAAAGCGCCTGAAGATTGGGCTGCATTTTTAACAGCATCATCCAGTGCAGAGCTAACCCCACCACCTAAACTCATATTCGCGCAATCACCCGCAGAAGCGTTAGCTGCAACGTGGTCAACACCAGCGATAACGCCAGAGTTAGAACCTGAACCTCTTGAGTCAAGTACTTTAACTGGAACAACAGTTGCACCAGCAGCAACACCAACAACATCACTTGAGTTATTTAGTGCAGCAATTGTTCCTGCAACATGAGTTCCGTGTCCCTGACCATCATCAAAGCCAGCATTTTTACCTTTAGTAAAGGCTGAAAAACCACGGCTTGCATCAACGTTAAGATCAGGATGCTCCAGATCAATACCTGTGTCGAGAACCCACGCTGTGCGCCCTGTTCCATCAACCGGTCCACCTACACGAGTAACGCTCCAAGGTGTAGTTTGTGGAGTACTACCGCCGCCGCCGCCAGGCTTGCCTCTACTAACAGATACAATGCTATCAGGTGTTAGGCTATGAATGCTTGCGTCATCGCCAAAAGCTTTGCTTGCAGCAGAGCAAGGCATATTCATTGTGAAGCCCTTAATAGAGTGCTTATACACATGCTTTAATGTTGCTTTAGAATTATTAACTTGATTTGCTTTATTCAAAAGACCTTTTGCCAGGCCGCGAACACTGCTACTGTCAGTACTATCGTTTAGTCTTACAATACAACGGTTGTGAACATCAGACAGGCTATCACTGCTAAATGTCGGGCCTGTTTCTGCCGCTGTCACAGAAAAAGCTGTGCCAGTGATCGCCATTCCAATTGCAGTAGATATTATTGTTTTACGCATATTAAACTTTCCTTTTTATGGTCCTTTGTGAATGTGGACGGAGTTTTACCACTTTTCTGCAAAATAAAAATAGTAAAAAAACGACAAAAATTGTCACAGAAACGACATTTTTCTTGGTTCTAAAAATAAACCCTTATATTACAATGAGTTATGTGTGTTGTATTTTTTAAGAATTAAGATATTATTTCTAAATAAAATTAATCAGAGTTTTATGGACAAAATTCAAGCTTATAAAAGACTATGATAAATAGCTATATCAGGGTCTTTATATAGATAGAATAGATAAAAAAACAGATCATTTTTCATTAATTGCAAAAAAACAGTGATAAAGTGAAGGTTTTCTTATAGAATCAGAAGTAGAGTAGAGTTGGTTAAAAAATAACAATAAGACTAATTCCTTAAAAAACAGTTAGATAGCGCTCTCATTTCGTATTCTTGGCATCATTTTTTTAGACTCGAAGTGTGACGTTATTCAATTGCAGAGGTTACAGATGAACTTTCTAATGAGTAATAAGATCGGAAAGGGAATATTGTATGCTGGTGTATTAGGCGCTAGCATGATTTCGATATTGGTACTAAATGGATTTTTGTCAAAAACACCTGAACTGTTAAATCTTGAAACAAAGAGCTTTATTGTTTCAGGGAAAAATAGTCAAGATAAAATTCTCCAGGTGGGCGGGAAGATCACCCATCAGCTTGAGTTAATTCAATCAGTCGCGGCGGACCTGACAATATCTCAGTTTCGTTCTTTGAAAGAGTCTGGTTTAAATCTTTTTCCTAATGCTAAAGTAGAATCAGACGGATGGGCGATGGGCCTTAGAGCCGACTTTACCCCTGCCTCTGCAACCCAGATGAGTAACTCTGCACAGCTTCATGATGCCGGTATTTATGGAAATAGAGTCACTATTGTAGTTCTTGATAGCGGTGTAAAGAGTATGAGTGGGATTCGCCAGGATGCATATGGACGTCATCGTGTTTATGGAACTTATGACGCTACACGTAATAAAGTTTCGCAGAATGATGATGAAGCTAATGGTCATGGTACACATGTTTCTAGCGTAGCAATGAATAGTGAAAGAGATATTAATGGTGACTTTTATGGTACTGCGCCGAATGCTCGATTAATTAGTGTTAAGGCATTTGACCATATGGGGAAGGGAAATTATGCTGACGTT
>CBDUHU010000490.1:0-3581 GCA_965366725.1 uncultured Kangiellaceae bacterium | reverse complement strand
CTTATAAAAATGATGCTGTAGATGCGAATAATGTAAATGCACGAATCGTAAGCATGATTGTTGAGTTAACTGAAAATAAATTATTGGTAGGTACTAAAAGGGGGGTGTTTGAGTTCGATGTGAGAACTGGCATATTTAGTAGTTATACGCTAGGCGAACCATTTGGCGTCTTAAATAAAGAAAATATTCGGTATATTCACAAAGAAACAGATGGTGACTTATGGTTTGGTACTAAAAACGGATTATACAAGTTTGATAGTGAACAAGGGAAGATTGTTCACTATACAAGCGACGAAGTTTATAGTCATAAATTTATTGGTGATATTGTCAATGGAATCTATAAAACTAAAGATAATGTTCAGTGGTTCTCTACTCGATTTCAAGGTGTGAGTCGGCTGGTTCCTAATAGTAAAAAGTTTATTCAATATCACCAGTTTAGCAAAAGGTTATCACAATACTGTTTGGGTAGGGACATTTAATGGACTTGAGTTATTTGATCGAAAAGAAGTTAGTTTTTCTAAAATGGATATTGTTGTTATATCAGAGGAACAACTTTATGGAGATAAACAGATCGAAAGCATTCATATTGATAAAAATAATTTTCTCTGGATTGGTTCTCTCGTTGGACTGTTTCAATTTAATGAAGCAAAAGAGTTAGTCAACTACCATATCCATGACAACCAAGATAATAATAGTATCAGTGATAACAATATACAGGCAATTATTGAAGATGAAATTCAAGGCTTATGGGTTGGGAGCTACTTCGGAGGGTTAAACTACTTTGACACTGAGTCAGGTGAATTTACCAACTTTCGTCATATAAAAGAAAATCCTACGAGTATTGCAAGTGATAATATTGTTACATTACTAGAAGATCAGAGTAGTTACATTTGGGCTGGGAGTTGGGACGGTGGCTTAAGTCGACTTGATCGGAAATCAAATCAATTCACTAATTACTATCATGTCAGTGGAGATATTCATAGCTTAAGTAATAGTTCAGTAATAAGTCTTTTACAAGATACAAACGGCGTTATTTGGGTTGGAACAACTAATGGTCTCAATCGGTATAATAAAGACACTGATAACTTCACTCGTTTTGGTATAAAAGAAGGCCTGCCTGATGCCTATATTGCAGGAATATTGGAAGATGATAATGGTAACTTATGGCTTAGCACCCATAATGGCCTCTCAAAGTTTAATAAAGACAAACTGATTTTTACTAATTATTCTGCGGAAGACGGGTTACTTAATGTTGAGTTTAATAGGGCCGCGCTAAAGACAAAAGATGGTGAATTATTTTTTGGTGGAAAGAATGGCTTGTTAAGTTTTTATCCAGAAGATATTAAAACTAATAATCACATTCCGGAAGTAATATTGACGGAATTTCTTCTTTTCAATAAACCTGTTAAGGTAGTCTCGGCTACTGAAATAAAACCAACCGAGGAAGAGTTCTACCTTAATAAGTCAATCAACGCTACTGAAGAACTGATACTCAACCATCAGCAAAATTTATTTAGTTTTGAATTTTCGGCATTGGACTTTGTTAACCCTAAGAAAAACCAATACGCTTATCGATTAGAAGGGTGGGATAAAGACTGGATTTATACAGACTATAAAAATCGCCGAGCCACCTACACCAATATTCCTGAGGGTGATTATACTTTAAGAGTTAAAGCCAGTAATAATGATGGTTTATGGAATGAGCAAGGGACTTCAATTAAATTAAAGATTTTACCGCCACCGTGGAGAACCTGGTGGGCCTATACAATTTACTCTTTTCTTAGTATTGGATTGATAATATTAATCAGCTTTCTGATATATCGAAGAAAACTGGCCGAAAAAGATAAAGCTTCCGCATTGGCGATTGCTTCGGCGAAAGATCAACTATTTTCCAATGTTTCCCATGAATTTAGAACACCACTAACACTAATCTTAGGACCGCTCGAAAGGTTTATTATCGAAGCTAAAACTGATCAGGATAAACATGAGTTGAGTTTAATTAAGCGCAATGGGCAACGATTATTATCGATGGTTGATCAGCTTTTAGACCTGGCACGTTTTAGAGGGGAAAGTGTAACCGAAAGAAAACCTCAGAACGTAAACCAATTATGTCGGGTTATTTGTCATTCCTTTCAGACGATGGCCGAGAGTACGCAAATTGACTTAACGCTTGAAGATCTAACGGAAGTAACCTGTTGGGTGATGATGGTTCCTGATTCTATGGAAAAAATATTAACAAATTTACTATCAAATGGATTTA
Source organism: uncultured Kangiellaceae bacterium (assembly GCA_965366725.1). Classification (GTDB taxonomy): domain Bacteria; phylum Pseudomonadota; class Gammaproteobacteria; order Enterobacterales; family Kangiellaceae; genus Aliikangiella. The sequence goes on along the minus strand of CBDUHU010000490.1, from coordinate 1,321 downwards.
AATATACACCTTCAGGTGGGCATATTCAGGTCACAATAGAACATCAGGATAACCAACTGAAACTCAGCGTGAAAGACACTGGCTATGGTATTAGCAAGCATCAGTTACAACAGATATTTGAACGATTTACTCGTCTGGAAAATACTCAAAGCGACAGTGCTGGTACAGGAATAGGTCTGGCGTTAGTCAAAGAGTTAGTTGAATCTCATCAAGGCTTTATTGAAGTGTCCAGCGTACCAGATGAAGGGAGTTGTTTTACTATTTTACTCCCAACAGTTGAAGCATCTGAAATTGAATCATTGACTCAGAGCAATGACCTTTACCCGGAAGGTAACAGTGAGTGCTATGTGGATAACATGGTAGAGAGTTTAACCCCGATTAAGGCATATGATGTCGATGAGAATAGCGACGAAAGCCATAGTTCTGATATCAACCAACCCAAATTACTGATCATCGAAGATAACCTGGAATTAAGCCAGTACATGGTTGCAATTCTATCTGCAAACTATGATTGTACCACCGCATTTAATGGACAGTCAGGAGTTGAGACTGCGATAGATCTGATACCTGATTTGATCATTAGCGATGTAATGATGCCGGTTATGGATGGATTTGAAGCTTGTCGACTAATAAAGCAAGATCAGAGAACCAGTCATATACCTGTATTGTTATTAACTGCCAGAGGGGATAAAGCCAGTCGTCTTCAAGGATGGCAGGGAAATGCTGACGAATATTTAACCAAACCCTTTGATCGCGATGAACTATTGATCAGGATTGAAAGCTTACTGTCTATCCGTCAACTATTAAAACAACACTATGTTAGTTATGCGGCGAATTTGCATCAGGATAAGTCACTCAACACAGAGAAAAAATTAGCACCAGAACAACAAAAAGAACTCGACTTCATTAACAAACTGGAAAAGATAATGTCACAAAATTATACTGATCCGGAGTTCAAAGTTGCTCTAATAGCTTCTGAAATAGCAATGAGTCAGCGACAACTGTACCGGAAATTAAAAGCGCTAACAGACATGACCCCGACAGATTACTTAAGAGCTTTCCGGCTGGCTAGAGCGGCTGAATTGATTGAACAGGGAGAGGCTGCGGGAAATGTTTCACTATCTGTTGGGTTTTCATCACATAGTTATTTTTCCAATTGCTTTAAAGCCCGTTTTGGTTGTACACCTTCTAAATACTCCAAAAATTAGCGGCTTAAATTAGTTGACTAGTTGAGTTTTTACTGGGTGATTGAATAATGGCTAATTAGATTCGTTATAGCGTTAAATGGTTAATAGAAAAATTTAAGTGGGCACCCATTTTC
>CBDUHU010000489.1:0-3582 GCA_965366725.1 uncultured Kangiellaceae bacterium | reverse complement strand
AGATATTGGAGCAGAAAATAGATCTTTTCCTAAGCCTGTTTCCGATGAAAAATTAATCAGTCCTTTCATGTAGTATGCATATTCAAGATCTTTATGCCTTGGATTTTGCCGAATAAAACGATCCGCAGCGGCAATACCCGAAGCAAAATCAGCCAGTTTATAGTATGAATAGACCAGATCGAGCTGCGCTTGATGAGAATAAGCGCCAAAAGGGTAGAGACTATCAAGCCTTTCAAGGTATCCTACTGCCGTTCTGAAGTTTCCAGAAAGCATTGAGTATTGCGCTTTTTCATAAAGCTTGAATGCATTATTTATACGTTGAGCCTCTGAAGTGACATCTTTTTTGCCAGAACAGGCTGATACAACAATAATCAGGATTAGTGCGCTGGTGAGTTTTAGTATTCTCATTGATTCCTAAAGCCGTTAAAATGGACAGAAAATTGAATATCGATAAGGTTATTTTACAAAATAAACTGCGGAATATTCAAACTAAGTTTTTAATAAACGCGATATTCTACCCCACGGGGTTAGCTATCGCCACATCAACTACCCTAATAAGGCCTTAATAGTGACAAAAAGTTCACCCGAAGAGCAACAACAATTGATTGATGTTGATATAAGTTACGCTGGCGAGCGTCTAGATAAGGTACTTGCCGGTTATTTCCCCGATCTATCACGTTCCAGATTACAAGCATGGATAAAAAATCAACAAGTAAAAGTTGATGGAGAAGTGATTAACAAGCCCAAGCACAAGATGCTGGGAAAAGAGGTATTGGAAGTGGTAACAACGCTTGAAGATCAAGGAGAGTGGCAAGCGGTAGAAATTCCATTGAATATACATTACCAGGATGACGATATTCTGGTGATCAATAAACCGGCAGGATTGGTCGTGCACCCAGCACCGGGCCACTATACCGATACGCTGGTCAATGGGTTGTTGTTTGCCTTTCCCGAACTTAGAAAGCTACCGCGAGCTGGAATTGTGCACAGATTAGATCGTGATACTACTGGGTTGCTGGTCGTTGCTCGAACAGCTGAAGCGCACAACGCCCTGGTTGTTCAATTGCAACAACGGGCGTTTGCACGAGAATATCTGGCGTTGGTGCATGGGATTATTGTTGCTGGTGATACAATTGACTTACCAATAGGGAGACACCCGGTCAGTCGCAAGAAGATGGCTGTGGTTTTAAATAATAAATCTGCTAAGGAAGCTATTACTCATTATCGTGTTGCCGAAAAATTTAATCAATTTACTCTGGTAAGAGTTAAACTGGAAACTGGACGTACTCACCAGATAAGAGTTCATTTTGCCCACCAGAAGCATTCGCTGGTAGGTGATCCTATGTACGGTATACGTAATCTTAAACCCAAACGTATGAGTGAATCATTTACCCAGATAATGGATGCTTTTCAACGTCAGGCGCTCCATGCCAAGCTACTCGGATTGACTCACCCGGTAACTGGAGAGTGGATGGAGTGGGAATGTGAAACGCCTGATGATATGACTGAATTGATGGGTGCAATTCGTACGCATGATTTAACGACTAGTCAAAATGGTTAAAAGTGGGGGCGAAGAAATACACTGTTTGCATGCCAACTGGATTGCTCCGGAAAATGTCAAAGCAATGGTGACCACCCGCTCCGGCGGTAATAGCGAAGGTATTTATAATTCATTTAATCTGGCAAAACATGTTGGCGATAATATTGAACATGTCGATAATAACCGAGAGCAGCTAGTTGAGTTTCTCAACCTTCAGACGAACCCTTTCTGGTTGAAACAAACTCATTCCGATCTTTGTATTCCCTGGAGCGACACAAAACAGGAACCGCAAGCAGACGCCAGTTTTGCTACTGGTAAGTATCAGGTTTGCACTGTGATGACCGCCGATTGTTTACCTGTTTTGTTGTGTAATAAACAAGGGAGCTGGGTGGCAGCCTGTCATGCGGGTTGGAGAGGGCTGGTTGATGGTGTAATTGAAAATACAGTAAATTGCTATCGGGGAAATAAGTCCGATTTGGTTGGTTGGATTGGACCATCAATTTGCGCCGATAATTTTGAAGTTGGCAATGAAGTAAAACAGGCGTTTGTCAGGGTAAATAGCGTGTACGAGAAGCATTTTTATAAAAATCAACATGGTCGCTATCAATTTGATATGATTGCTCTTGCTGAACGTATCCTGAGCTCTTTTGGTATTGATACATTTGTCAGCAACCAGTGTAGTTACCAACAGCAGCAACACTTTTATTCTTATCGTCGTGATGGTAAAACCGGTAGAATGGCTAGCTTAATCTGGTTAGAATAAAGTGTTAACATTGTCTAAAATCACTAGCTGTAATTCAGTTCATAATCACTATATCAGGTTATTATTTTGCAACTCTTAATTGTAATCGCCGTAATTTTCTGTTGTCTTATTGGTATTTTATTTATCGTAGGAAAGAACAATAATAAAGCTGACTGGGGACATTGGGCAACCAATATTCTAGACGGTTTAATTCGAGTTTATTGTCATCGTTATCATAGGCAGAGCAAAGCTCAAATAGACATTCCGAACGATAAGAAGATTATTTTGGCGGCTAATCATATTTCGGGCATTGATCCTTTTATTTTAATTAGCGCAACTTCACGACCTATACGGTTTATGATTGCCAAAGAAGAGTATGAAAAGCCACTATTAAACTGGATGTTTAAGGCCGCAGGATGTATTCCGGTGGATCGAACCGGTAGAGTAGAAGGGGCGTTTAGAACAGCATTAAGAAAAATTAATGAGGGAGAGTTGGTGGCTTTATTCCCTCAAGGCGGAATACATCGTTCAGACTTACCGCGAAAATCAATTAAGCCTGGTATTATTAAGTTAAGTGAGATTAGCCAGAGTGAAATATTACCGGTTAGAATTAATGGAATTGCAGCACCCGGAACTGTTGCTCTATCAGTGGTATCAAGAAGCCGAATTAGCCTTGATGTTCACCCTGTCATTTCCATTCAGTATGCTCAGTCCACTAGTTTTAGAGAAGGAATGGCCCAATGGCTATTGGGAAACAAAGAGAAAATAGTTTAGTCCTGCCAACTTAATAGGTTGAATTTTACCCTGTCATCCCCATCAATAAAGTATTAATGAATTAAAATATTTTGGGGGTATCCCATGCGAATGGAAAAATTTACCAGTAAATTTCAGCTTGCTATTGCCGACGCTCAATCATTGGCTGTCGGTCGAGATCATCAGTTTATAGAGCCTGTTCATTTAATGAGTGCATTACTCAATCAACAGGGTGGAAGTGTTCGCCACCTGTTTGCTCAAACCGGTACTAATCTACATAGTTTGCGCAGTCAGCTGGGAGAGTCACTTGAACACATCGCGCAAGTTGAAGGAAATCCCGGAGACGTTCATATTTCAAATGATCTGGCGCGTTTATTAAATCATTGCGACAAGCTGGCTCAGCAAAGAAGTGATCAGTATATATCAAGTGAATTGTTTGTGATTGCTGCGCTAGAAGATAAAGGAGAATTGGGCAGAATACTAAAATCTCTGGGTGTTGATAAAAACGTTATGGAGTCGGCGATAGAACAGGTTAGAGGCGGTCAGT
>CBDUHU010000488.1:0-3583 GCA_965366725.1 uncultured Kangiellaceae bacterium | reverse complement strand
AGAAGGGGCTTTTAAATTTTAGTTATTTTAACGTTTTTGGTGCGGGATGCCAATAAGTGTAATTGCTCAAAGTAGTTCTCAAAATATGATTTAGCGAAGTAATAACCGACAGAGGTGTTTTATGAGTAAACAGGTTGGTAAAGCAGATTGCTAATCATACAGAACGACGACCGCTTCAATTTGTTGATGGTGATAGAAAACCAGGTTGGTTTTAGCAAAAGCGATAATCCTTATGACTTATCGCTTTTGTTATTGATAGAAGAGGCTTTAACGACACTTTCGGGTAAGAACCAATAATGGAGTGAGCAGTATAAGCAACAAACCAAAGCTGCCACTACCGCCAGATGCTGGTCTGCTTTTGTTAAAGGCGGGTTGCTGTTTATCTGCGCGAGTGGGGCGTATTGGTTGCTGTGCACGCTTTTGTCTTGCTTGCTCTTCTATTTCTGTACGTTTTTTATTATTGCGTTTAATTTGATATTGTTGATACTGCTCTTCTTGCATAACGATCATAGAGGTTTGTTCAGTAACCAGACCATATTCCAGTGCGATGTCAGTAATTGCCGTTTGGTGATCTTCTTCAGCGAAGTCCTGCATGCGCTCATTCAGCTCATCGATTTTGGCAAACGCCCACAAGCGCTCTAGCTCTGGGTTTAGATCGCTTTGTGAAGCAAAATCTACCTGGGTTTTAAAAATACGCTTTTGGCCAGATAATCTGGTTTTAAATTCCACCGTTGCCGAACCTGATTGACGATAGTGACCCATCATCACTAGCTGCTGACCACGATACAAACTTCCTACTTTACCAGGTGTTATATCGGATACTTTTACTCCGTCGATGGTGACTTCCACATCATGAAAAGCCGTATGGGATAACTTATCTTTGGCTTGTAATACTCTGCCAATAATGTCATCCGAATTAGATATGGATAAAGCGAAGCCACCTGAGTGTCGTGCTAATGGTTCTAACAAAGGTTCGTTTGCACTGTTACCCATAATAAATGAAAACAGGCGAACATCTTTTTTATCGAGTAGTTTAAAAAAAGCTGACTTTTTGGTTTGACCAATGTTGGCAACTCCATCGGTTACTAAAATGATAGCTGACGATCTATCGGCATCTAATGAAGTTAATGCTTCCTGTAGGCCTGCGTAAAGGTTAGTGCTATTCGCCGGTTGCACTTGTGCTAGTTGGTTAAGGTAATGTTTGACATTTTCAGGCGTTGCATTGGTGTAGCCACTAGTCAATTCGCGGGCATTGCTGTCAAACATGATGATACGAAAACGATCCTGTGGACGCATTTTTTCAATCGCACGGCTAACCCCTTCAGTCAGGCTTGCTATTTTTCCTGCCATAGAACCAGAACTGTCTAAAACAAAGTTCCAGTCGGCACCTGCCTCTAGCAGCTTCAACTCATCACCAGGTGTAAATACCATCATAAAGGTGCCTTTCTTGTTAGCATCGGGGCGGTAAGTGATTAAATCGATACTACCGGGTAAACCTGGTTGCAGGCGCCAGTAGACAACCAGATCGCGGTTGAGTTGAAAGGCGTTGCTAGAGCTTGCGCTGCTTGCAGCGTTTTGTTGCTGCTCTTGCTCTACTTCAAGTGGATGCGCTAACGCATAACTCGATTGCAGTTCCTTGACAACATCGTCGTCATTGATTTGTGGTGTTATGGTGGTGTTACCGTTTTTATGTAGCGACACAGTCCATTCGTTTGGACTTTTCTGGGTAACCACTGCCTGAGCATGATTGGGTAGCCGTAAAGCATTGACCGGATAGCTGGAACGCAAGGTTAAATCAAAGCTAAAGGCTTTGGACACTTTGCTATTGGTACTCCAGAAAGCCATAGCTTCTTCATCCACACCACCATCTTCTAATTGATACACATAGCGACCAACTCCCAGATCGACTTTGGCAGGTTGAAAGTAACGCAGTTGAATTTTAGTATCTTGTCCAGCCCGCACAGGATGCACCTGAACTTCAAAAGTCTTATAGCTATTTTGCTCGGTTATTCCCACTTGTCGACCGGCATCTTTTTCTTGCCGATAGATTTCTTTAGCCTTGGCTTTTTTTACCACTTCGCCGCTAACTCTTTTGCCATCAATCCATAGACTGAATTCACCTACTGCACCTTTGTTTGGTACCGGAAAGCTATAAATGGCAGTAAGATCCTGAGAATGAGGGTTATGAAATATTTGTGTTACAGTAGTCGTGACATACGCATCTTCAACCACCACATCAACATGATGTTCCGCCAGGTCCAATTCTCCAAAATGGGAATTTTTAGCGGTTAACAGTCCAGCAGCCTGGCCTAACATTGAGGTCATCAATAAGACCGCGGTGGTCATTATTCTGGTTATTCGTTTCATCGTTTTTCTCCTTTGCATTATCGCTGTCCAGGAGTGTTAACTATTTATTGAGGTAACCGTGAGCAAAACCAGTAAGGTATAATATTTTGATGCTTTTAGTAGTGATTAATGCGCTATTAATGACATTTGTCTTAAATAAAAGTGACCAGATTCATTGATAGCTTACATAATAAATACCAAATCATTCGGGTAATGAAGTAGAAGGGGAGATTAGTTGTTTTTTGCATCAGACAAGAGACTTTGATATGAAGCGAGGATATCAACTCCTGGTATGGCCCTCTGCAAGGCGTTAACTCTGTTCGCTAATACCTGAGCTATTTCCGGTATTTTCTTTTTCGTACTCATCAAAGAGTTGAGTGACATTGACAAAAAGCTCTGTCGCCACTTTTTCAATTTTATCCAACTCATCAATATATTCCTTGGTCATGGCTTCATCTTTGACCGCACGTAGTGCTGTTAGAGCCATTAGAGCGGCATAGTCAAGGTTGAACTTCATAATATTCTCACTCCACTTTGTCACAGGACGGTCAGAGGGTAATCTGGACATTGATAACACTCTGTCATGGGCCATTTTGGTGATTACTTGTACCAACATCTTTGTACCTTCTTTTGTAAGCTTTTTACAGAAGCTTTAATTTTAGAATAAAACGACTTAAAGTCGATATGATAACACTTCAACAGTCAGAGTTATCAATGACGTTGAATAATTTGATACGGCTTAGTCTTTGACGACAGAGGCATAGGGATTTTATCAGGAGTCGAAGCTTATTAATAAGGAACTTCACAAAGAGCCTAAATATATGTCACTCGCTAATTTGTTAAAATTCAGCCCTATTATGTATTGCTCGAAATTGAAAAGTTTACAACTGGAAAAATATTAGTCATGAGTAACCTGGTAAGAAGTGTTTTTATTTTGATATTGGAAAATTGCCCATATGCCCGGTTAGATTAGCTAAGTGTAATTAACACAATTATAGGAATATTAGGGATTAAACCAAAAAAATTTGGATTATAACAAGAATAATGACATACCTCTTCATCCCAAAAAAACTTCGTTTTAACGTGAAGTTAAACGATAGTCAGCGATAACATGTACAATTTATTTTTTGCCTATTGGACTAATTTTAATGAAGCTAAATCTACCTATTGTCTTTCTCATTTTAATGTTACCTACGATTGTTCTAGCCAATCCCTGGGACGATATTTTACTGGATGG
>CBDUHU010000487.1:0-3594 GCA_965366725.1 uncultured Kangiellaceae bacterium | reverse complement strand
TAATCGGTCAACAATCTGAAAGTTAAATCTATTCTAGATTGTTTCAACGAACTAGTGTTATGAAATGGGTGTCCACGAAAATCAGTAACGCATATTAAAGTGTGCGTTACTGTATGCATTAAAAAAATATCAGTGAAAAGTCTAGAGCTATTCACCTTTTAAACCGGCATGGATCTTGTCGCTCAGCACTTTAAAGGCTCGGTTGTTTTGTCTGGAAGCTGGTGTCTTGTTTAACATGTATAATGCGTTTTTATATGCCAGCCTTGCCTCTTTCTCTCTTTTTGAAAGCATCAAAAAATGTGCTTTTTGTTCATACAATGAAGCTAATCCACGGCCTTTTTCTATTCTCTTGCTCAGGCGTTTTACCGCGGCATCATAGTTTCCTGATTTTTTTTCTATAGCTATAGCTCTATCGTGAAAAACCACTAAGTCACCTAAAGCACTTTCACCCTTGTCGAGGGCTCTCAATGCTTTAGTGAATTTTTTTTGTTTTTCGTAAGCAGTAGATAGGTCTAAAAAATAAGATGGTCGAGGTTCTTTTGTTAAGTTAGTTACTTTCTCATATGCCTGAGCCGATTTTTCAAAGTCATTAAGGCCATCATATGCATGCCCCTGTAAAATAAAACCTCTGACTTGAGCGCCGGTTTCATTACTAAGCATAGAAATGAATTTGTTGCTCTTTCTTACCGCTAGCAAATATTTCTTTTGTAAAAGCGCTATTCTTCCCAGGTAATAATGAGCGTTACGATTGTTTTTATCTAAACTTAATATGGTTTCATAATCCTTAATTGCTTTTGCCAGGGAACGATCTTCAATATACAAGCGACCTCTTTTAGCGTATAGGTCAATGTCGTCTTGAGATTTTTTCAATTTGTTTGTTACTTCTTCTATTTGTTCGTGTATCGCTCCATGCCCAAACACTAGTGGTAGGCTAAAAAACAAAATCAACGTTATAAAAATCTTCATGTTTGACTCCAGTTTATTATTCTATTTTAGGTAAAGTGATTAAAAAATCGAAAGTTGTTTTTTATCTGGTAAATCACAACAATCAAAATACTAATTTCTCATTCTAAAATTCTTAATACTCTAATCCGTATTGAACAATGTTGATTAACTTTCTAATTAGTTCGAATTTTTTCGACTGAATCCATGATGCTATATAGCTGGACAAAAAAATTAGAAAAGGTGGCATAAAACCACCTTAATAATCAGAAACATCCTTTACTGCTAATCAGCCTGGATGTTTAGGTTAACTCCTGAGGCTGGGCTATAACCATAACTATCGATATGGTATACGCCTGCCGATGGTGCTGTAAAAACACACTCTTCGTTGTTTCCCGTTTTCCATGGTACACAAAGTGTGCTACTAAAAGTTGAAGCATTCACCGTTGAATTCGATTCTGCGCCAAACTGAACATAAAGATCGGCATCACCACTTCCTCCACTCATAGTAACAACTAGTTGATCATGACCTGCTTCTAGCATGATAGAATGGCGAGACCAAGAACTTTGATCAACTGAAATATTAGAGATAGTGTTACTGACTGGTGTTGGACCAGTAGAGCCACTCTCATTAAAACTTGCGACTAAAGTTGTGTTCGAATAAACAGCATATGCATGGACTAATACATGGTAAGTACCTGCTTGAGCTGATGCAATAGGACAGCTTTCGGTATTACCATTATTCCATGATCTACAGTCATAAGTTGAGGTTGTCGGTGCTGCGCCGAATCGAATATACAAGTCAGCATCACCACTTCCGCCGGACAAACTAAATGTCAGGTTTGTCGCTCCTGCGGGAACATCAAAGGTATAGAAAATTTCACCTTTTAAAGTAGCATCTGAAAGAGTTACTCCGACACCATTAGAGAGTACATTGCCTCCGCCGCCACTACCAGCTTGGGTGGTTGCACTAGCTATATTACTGTTGTTAGAGCTACCGTTGTTATTTCTTGCACGGACTCGGTAAGAGTAACTCGTCGATTCAGTTAAGCCCGTATCCGTATAGCTTGTCACATTCGATGCAGTCGAGGTTATTTGATTCCAACTGGAGCCATTCAAAGAACGCTCAACATCAAAGGCCGTTTCATCAGTAGAATTATCTGTCCAGCTTAAGTTGATACTTGTATCTGAAGTAGCAGAGGCACTAAGACCACCTGGCGCAGCAGGCCCTGATGGTGCTATTCCCGTTTCATAGGTCACGCTTAAGGCTGGTCGTTGGGATGAAGTAGAGTGTTCGCTTGAATAAATATCAACCCCATCTGTTGTTCCCGTTGAACGAATAAGTAGACCGTTATTGGTAACGCTTCCACTGACCCAACTATTAACCAGGCTAATACCTGATGCATTCAAGGTTACGTTATACAATCCGTTCGCAGCAGGAGAGAAACTACCAACTTGAACTCCTTGATTACCTGCGATATTCGAGTTGTTCCAGGTAATAGTCGATTCGCTCCAACTTCCGTTCATTGCATACAGTGCGTAAGTCCCTGTACTCGGACCAAAGACCTCTAGCGCAACTGAAGCATCAGTTACATATCCGCTGCTCGGAATTGAAGAAAGATCCCATTTCAAAATCCCCACTGATTCTCCACCACCGCTGCTGGCATCCGCATCTATATTATCCGTTCCAAAGTTTGATGATGAGGTTGCTGAATTAATATAACTATCTTGGGTACCTGTATATGCATTTAATCCATCCTGGAAAGTGACCGATTCAATAGGCGATTGTTCATTGGTCTTTGCACTTGCCGTATTACTATTTGCTGACGATGCGGTACTATTTCTCGAAGATACGCGATAGAAATAGGTGGTGTTTGCTGTTAAGCCTCCATCTGTGTGACTTGTCGAATTAAATCCGGTGGAACCTGCCGAAGACCAGTTGGTTCCATCCAACGAACGCTCGATATCAAATGCTGATTCATTATTTGAATTATCGTTCCAGCTTAAATTGATAGTCGAAGAGGAACTTGCCGAGGCGATAAGTCCTGAGGGTGCTAATGGTGGCGTAGGTGTACTTTTGGTAATGGTGAAATGATCAGTGGATGATTGAGAGTTTTGTGTGTCTGTTAAAAATGTCACGTCCAATCGTTGATCATTGACTTCGATAAGCAATGAGCCTAATTCTCGTCTAGAGATATAAGTTGTTGGATGTGCAAGTGTACCTGAACTACTCACTTTACCGGATGACCCAGCAACCACATAGGCAGTTCCAGCAAAGGGTGAACTAAGACTTTTTTGGTAAGCTCCAGAGCCTTCTTCACGACCGCTTCCGCTATCTATCGCATGCAGCTGATCACTGTACTCTCCAGAAAAACCATAGTGCCCGGAAATAAACTTAGAGCGTTCATAAGCGTGACTATGACCTGTAAGCACCAGATCTGCGCCATATTCTTCAAGGACTGGTAGAAAGTTTGTGCGCATATCTATCATCTGCTCTTCACTAGATGAATCTGAGTCATGCGATCCTTTACTATATGGCGGGTGATGAAAAAATACGATCAACCAATCTTGTGTATTGGCCTGTAGATCACTTTTCAGCCAACTCATCATCGAGTCATTGGTACCACGCGGTGTATCATAGGAGTCCAAAAC
>CBDUHU010000486.1:0-3599 GCA_965366725.1 uncultured Kangiellaceae bacterium | reverse complement strand
GTTTCGACCAGGTTTCTCCTAAATCCGGAAGATCAGAGGGAGTCACGGTAAATTTAAGTCTCGGTGCATCAGGATTTGAGACATCAAATGCGTAATAGCTCTTACCACCGCGTCGCATTCCAATATACAAATAAGCTTTCTCACCAGGGTCAACCGTACCAGGAACACCTGAACCTTCAGATTCTTCTATATGGATGGTCACCGAACCATCAAGCCCATAGGTACGCTTAGCAATTGTTCCTTCTTGTAATTCTTTTAACCTGGGTAATAGTTCTTTGGGCATAAAGGACCAGTTTTCTAGACCTGTCTCGGTATCAAATGAATGTAAAAAGCCTTCGTTTGTTCCTACATAAACCGATGTTCTGAAATCAGATTCGGTATTTCCGGAGCCCGTATGATAAATTAACAGAGTTGGTTGTGAGTGAAGCGGATCACCCATTTTTTTTCTGGCTCGTGATGGGTCAGCAATATTATTAACATCCTGACCAATAGCCCACTTCAATATCTTGGTACGTTGTGCAGCATCATCAGCTGATACTAATGACTCAGGAATATTAGCCGTATTACCATCGTAAACTCGGTTTGCATCCAGTGCCAGATTAACATCCGTTGAACCGGTCAGATTAGAGAAAACCTTACGGTTATTGGTCATCATTTCCGCAGCACCACCTGACTCAACCAGATTGCCATCGACAACACCAGCCCACCAGCTTTCTGCCGTCTTGGCAAACTCTCCTTCAATACTAATCGCCGGAGTATCATTCACATCTACCAGCTTACCATTAAGTAATCGATATCGTTTCAAATTACCAGGCCAGACAGTTTTAGCTGAAGGTAAAAACAGTGAAAAATATAATTCATCACTATGAGTCAAACGGTTATATTGGTTAACGGTTACACCGGCCGAAACAAAGGTGGTGTTAACTTCTAATATCGAATCAACAATTTCCTTTAAAGCATCAATTAACGCCTGTTTACTAAACGCCGTCACATATTTTCCATGTCCTTTTTCGGCAACCTCTTCCAGGAAGGTCTGATTAGTAAAAAAGCCAATGGTATGCGTGGTAATAGTCTCTTTATCTGGAGTTCCCAATAACACATCTTTACTTTGGAACATCCCGGCCATTAATTTAGTACACTCTTTACCTCTATCATTAGTCGCACAACTACTTGCTGTTCCCGTACTACTCAGCTCTTTGGTCCAACGGGCATAAAGATCATTGGTTTTACGATCATGAGAGGTTGGTTCACCATCAGTTAGCAATACAATATGGTTGGGCTGACATGCTTCCTTAATAGGTGTTTCATAAACAGGCTTACCGACATAATGTTCTTCTTTACAAGCTGTTGCGCTGGGGTTAGCGCCACTACAACCACTAGGTGTTGACACAAGGCCGTTTTTGGTCGAATCAATATGGCTGATTCGATTATCACGTTTGGTTGGCGAGCCCCGCTGTAAACCATAGGTAACTTCTTCACCCTTAAAATAAAGCCCCGCTTCAGCATAAGTATCACTAACCGGCGTATTTCCCAAAGCTTTAAAATCTTCAACCGCAGCAATCATTGCTCCACGTTTGGTTGCTGCACTGGGTTCATATCGCCCTTTAAATGAAACTTCAAGTTTCGGTGCCCCCCCGGCAAAACCATCATAACTATAAGCATTACGCGAACCAGACTGCCCTTTAATAATCACGGTGATATCACTGGTATCACTCCAGCCAGATAAATTAACTACTGACTGAACCGCACTGGAAAAATCAACCGAATCGTAGCTTGTTCCGTAATCCCACTTTTCGATAGCCCATGACACTCCTCCAGTAAGGTTGTTGTTGCTATGAGCACTGGTATCAATTGGTGGATTAGCACTATTAATTAAGTGGATGTTAGCGCTTGCAGCACCTGTCTTTCTGCCAGTTGATGTGAAGTTGAGTTTAGCAGTAAGTATTTGTGCGCCTTGTGGAATTTTAATATCAACAAAACTTAATGCTACTTTGTCATTATAATAACGACTGCCATCTTTATATAATGATAAATATCGATAGGTTGATCCTAAACCAAATGGACCAAACTCAGAATCTCTCTCACTTGCAGATACCTGATCATAAACCGTATTAACATAACAGCCGAACTCTCCCGGCGGAATAGCAGAATCAAAATCAACACGCAGTTTAGGTGAAAAGCTCTCATTCTGTTCATAAGAGAGTATTGGTCTGCCATCTGGTGTTTTCTTTTTCAGTAAAATCACCAGGTCGTTACCGCCACACCATCCAGCAGGGTCCTGTATATTGGCACCTTTCTGGTCAACCACTTGTTGGATCAGCGCTGAAATATCTGGTGTTTCAAAGGTTGTCGGTGGATCCAGGCTTGGATCAACAATTGGATCAGCATCCCATGCTTCTACGGTCCAAGGAATAGAGATACCTGAAAGACGCCTTGATAAATTTCTGTTTGAAGCTTCAAAAGGTGCTGCATTAGGAACAACTTCAGTATAAATATCATACTCAGCGGCACTAAAAGAATCGATATCAGTTGAAAGCTGTAGTGCTGCCAGAGTTATTTTCGCTCCCTGTGGAATAGCAACGTTTTGAAAACGCAAGCCGATAATCCCCATGCCAGAAGTAACTGTCGGGTTTAGATAATCAGCGGTGCGTGGGCTCAGGGTGACAGAGTTGCCTGACTGAACCGCATCATCGTCAGCAGATACAAGACTCTTCAACACGATTGGATCGGCAGGTTCATCTGGATCAGTTACCGGAAAAAGAATAGGTCCCCCAGGTACACTAAAACGGGATAACCCCATATTAATGCCACTCTGAGAAGCAAGAAAAGTGGTCATAACGTCCTGAATAATACCAATTCGACTTTGCGATACAGTCACCATAACAGGGTTACCGTCAGCATCTACTGCGCCGGTAGGGTCAGGTTGTAGAAAAGACTGTTTTCGATTCATACTTCCCGATGTATCAAACACAAATAGCACATTGGGTTTTAATGTTCCCGATGAAAAAGAGTCACTCAAAAAGACTTCTGTATCATCACCCAACGCCGCTTGTAAGCCAAAAAAGCTATATAAGCAGGCAGCAAGTGCTAACTTAAAGGAAAAACCTGTTTTATTCATTACCAAAACCTCCGGCACTTTAACCGCATAATTGCTAAATTAAACAAACCTTCTAAAAAATTTATAACTTCTCTCAACGCTTCATTCAAGCCATATGAAAACCAGTGATTCTATTGAATACAGCTGGTCACTTCATAAGCAATCAATGAATGATTCGCAACAGAGTTAGCAACTCTTCCCGTTGCATCTACCTGAATAACCCGACAACCAACGGAACTTCCACTTCCCGCCAGACTAAACGCACCACAGGACAAACGATTGCAAGGGTCAATAACCCGCGCACTCATCCTGGAAACAATAACACCCGCTCTATCTCCGTCAAGAAAGACCGAAACATCACTATCACTAGCTGGACAATCACTTCGAACACCGGCCTCGTCATAACACTGATCACTTAAACTATTATTTTGACGCAGAATTTCTAAAATATGGCCACCTGATAACTTATTTCCTGAATTGCCCTCAGCCAAAAAACCACCTA
>CBDUHU010000485.1:0-3599 GCA_965366725.1 uncultured Kangiellaceae bacterium | reverse complement strand
GTTCTGCCAGGCACATTATAAAGCAATAGTGGTGACTCACAATGGTTGGCAACCGCTTCAAAGTGTGCGATTAACCCTTGTTGAGAAGGTTTTACATAGTAAGGTGTGACACATAAAAATGCATCCGGCTTTAAACAGTTAAGTGCCTTTACCAGCTTAATTGAACCGTTAGTTGCAGCACTACCACAACCAGCAATAATGGGTATACGCTTGTCAGCACAGTCAATTACAGCTTTGACGACCGCAAAGTGCTCTTCATGGGTCACTAATGAGGACTCACCAGTGGTTCCCATGATCACAAGTCCGTGAGTTCCACTGGATATGTGCCAATCAACTAACTCGCGTAAACAATTAAAATCTATTTCGCCGTCTTGTCCCATTGGAGTGACCAATGCAGCAATACTACCGGCAAATAGCTTATGATTAAAACTCATTAATATCCTAACGTCATTAGGCAAACCCGACAATCAAAGTGCCTAAAAAATAAAGAATGCTATGTTACTTGCAGGCCTTCCTCAACTCAAGTAAAACAAGCTGGTTAGCGGTTTAATTTACTCTTGGAGTATGCCTGAACAGCCTGTTATGACAGAGTATTTGTGTTTAGGTTCAATCTAACTTCAAATTGACTGATAATTAACCCGTTTAACTCCTTCTAACAGGGTATTCCGCTGTGAAAACGAAAAACATCATCTTTACTCTGAATAAGCTCAGCTTCTTTTTCCAGAAATAGTGCTAGTTGAGGTTGAATGCTACCTTCTGAGTAACACTCAGCCAGCGCCAGATAATCCTCATAATGGCGGGACTCCGACTTCAACAAATATCGATAATAACGCGCTAAATCTGGTTCATTTTCCTCTAATAAAGGAGCCAGACTGGCAAACCTTTCACAGGAACGAGCTTCAATAATTGCCCCCAAAATACAAAAATCAACTAGTTTATCAGGTTCATTATCACGAGCCAGTTTACGTAAAGTACCAGCATAACGCGATGGCGATAAAATTGAATAATGAATATTCCTTTGCTGTATTTTTTCGTAAACCTGCTCAAAATGAAGAACCTCTTCACGTGCAAGCTGCGCCATCTTTACCTGAAGCTCTTGTCGGTGGGGATATTTAAACATCAAACTCAAGGCTGTGGAAGCCGCTTTTTTTTCACACTTAGCATGATCAACCAGCAAGATATCAATATGATCGAGCGCGTATTTCAACCATGCTTCAGGAGTCTGACAATTAAGAAATTTTGTAATATGCGAAATGTCCATACTTAATATTTAACACTCAAACCAATACATTTGCGCGGGATTATAATCAGTTGTTGTTCAATAAGCTATCAGCGGTCGGTAAATCCTGCTCTTTTTCTAGCCTGCTGAATGAATATTAACGACCGGTATTGTCTTTAGCTTTTTACTAAAGCCCTTTACCTCATTGCTATCCGCCGGTAAATTTTGATAGCGCATCCGAATATATTGTTCGATCATCCTTATAATGGGCCCATAGTGATGGCCATTCAATTTGAGCAGACGTTTTTTAAGCTCAAGAGGACCTATTGTTGCATCCACAGGAATAATCTTTTGTTTATCCAGCTTAGTAAGCAGTGAAGTAAATGCATCAGCTAACGGATCAATTTTTGTACGGTAGTGAAACCATTTGAAACTGCTCACCAGGGCCGCTAATATAACTAGCATAAACATAACGATTATCAGCTGTTGGCTGTTCAGACCGGATAATCCCCATTGCTTAAATAGTTCTCGCTGGCTACGGTTATTATAATCAAGAATCCAATCATTCCAACGGTTGTTAAATCGGTCACTCCAATACTCAAGTTGCTTCAAAAAACCAATATTATCTAACTCCACAAACTCAAAATCATCAAATAAGCTATCTCGCTGTCGATAATCCCCAAGCAGACGTTCATCAATTCGATGAGCCGCTATGGCTGAAGTTGGATCAATTCGCACCCATCCGGCACCATCAAACCAAAGCTCCGTCCAAGCATGTGCATTAGCATACCTGACAATCCAGTAATCAGATAATTGATTCTTTTCGCCACCCTGATAGCCCACGACAACACGTGCCGGGATATTTGCGGCTCGCGCAAGAAAAACTAAAGCGCCAGCATAGTGCTCACAAAATCCTTTCTTATAATCAAACCAAAAGCTATCAACCGTATCTTGTCGCATGATTGGTGGTGATAAGGTATAAAAATAAGCCTGTTTATTGATCTGGTTTAACAAAAAGTTGATGTATTCAGGATCACCTTGAAAACGAGCACGCTGTTCTCTCGCCCAATTCAAAGAACGGCTGTTACTGCCAACAGGAAGTCTGGTATATATCCTTTTCTCACTCGCCGTTAGTGATTTCTCTGTCTTATATTCCGGCGCAGAAGTCATTGAATAGCGAGTCCGATCGAGCAGCCGGTATGGGGTATAAGTGGTGTAGTCTTCCAACAACTGTCCCTGCTTTGGAGTTTCAACAGGGCGATCCATCGCGACCAGATAGTTCTGTTGAGTCGCTTCCAACGTAACAGAGTATCGATAGGCTGGCGATTGAGTATTTTTTGCAAGCCAGCTTGTTCCCGGATCCTCTATAGCGCTAACGCCATTGCGAGTCCAGGTTATTCCATCAAAATTATCTAACGCAAGCATTCTCCAATACATTTGAGTAGAGTTTGGCTCCTGTCCTTCAAAACTCACTCTAAAAGCGACTTTATCAAAGAGTTGTAAATTACTGATTGCTCCAGGACTCATGCTGTCTGAAACACCACTGGCAGCAGACGAGGAACCCGGCATACGCCATATAGGTCCGCTAAGACGAGGAAAAAATAAAAATAAGACAAGCATTATTGGTAATGCCAGTAATAGATATTTTGAAAAATCTTTAAATACTTTAGCTATTGAAAAATGATATTCCTGACTGACTTCAAGACTCTGCATACCAACCAGCGCATTAAGGATCATTATAATTGGGATAAACTGATAAAAAGCTATCCAGGGTTTTTGACTAAATAAGAAGCCTGCAACCAGCATAAAAAAACCAAATGAAAGCAGTAACGATGCATCCCGTCTGGTTCTTGTTTCCAGAATTTTTAGTCCATACATCACACTGATTAAAGCCACACCAGCATCACGTCCACTAAATTTCTGATAATTAATCAACACCCCGCCAATCGCAGCAAGCGTAATTGCTAATCTTATCCAGCGAGATATCTTAATACGGGGATTGCCCATTGCGACAACAACCAATAGTGCACAGGCGGTATTAAGAAAAACAATCCATAAAGGAATAAAGAAATATAGAGGGAAAAGTACACACTGTTGCGCAATAATAATCGAAAGAAGTGGTAATGGTTTCTGCTCAAACTCCTGTAAACTGATAACATCAGTATTCATCGAGTCACTCCAGATTCAAGTACTGGTTCGTCACGATTAAACAAAGCTAAAGCCCGAAGGCAATTTTTACGATGTAATTCACCCTCACCTTGTTCAATTTCCACACCAGGTAAACTCATACTAAACCGTAAATTAAGGCTGGAAGCTTCCACTACCATATGAGTTAAATAAGATAATCTTTCTTCCTGGTGATGATTCGGAAAATCATTCC
>CBDUHU010000484.1:0-3607 GCA_965366725.1 uncultured Kangiellaceae bacterium | reverse complement strand
GCAAAAATATTAAAATTTCGAGCAAAGGGCCTCAAATTTCCCCATCTGGCATCCGTGAGTGTGTCATGAACATATTGAGGTTTTCCAGAAAATACAGCGCTGCCGCAAGAACCGGCGTTAACTCCAGGCTTTAGCCCATCTAACTGTTTGATTGCTTGTGCAGAGATACTCGGTGCCGCTTTGACACTTAAAAAAGAGTAAGTTTCGTCAAAAAGCATCACCGAAGTGACAGCGTTTGGTACAACTTCCTCAACAGAATGACAGAGTGACTCTAGTGCATGTTGATAATCACTATCTATAACAATGATCTCAAGAATATCTTTTTGTATTTTTAATAGCTGATTCAACTCAGTAATTGAAAAATCATCACCATCATAGAGTGAGCTGAGAGCAGCATTAGAAAAGGCCATATTAATGCCCCGGCATCCATTTATAATCAAATTTAGTTGTTGGGATTTCACCCCGGATAATCAACTTATTATAAGGTGAATATCTCTTAAATGGATGTTTTTTGTGCAATTTCTTAAACTAATATTGCATATCTTTCAGGTTTTTGATTCTAATTAGCAGTAAGCCAACCTAATTAGCTTCATAACCAATAAATCCTGGTGCGCTTTTATTACTAAAATACAAGCACTCAGTCTCAATCAGGAAAGTCTCTTCAATTTGTAACCGCTTAAAACTCTCGGCTTAATTGCATCAACCACAAACAAGCAGCCTATTTGTTTTATGAAAGATTTTCAGGTATTTCTCTAATCTAAGGCCTTACTACATGCTCAAAATTAAAGATTTCAACAGCATTTATTTAAGAGTCCTTTTTAGAGACTCTTAAATGGACCATATTTAATAGACCGTGTTTTGTAACATTAATCTATTTTACGGGCTTATCGGATATTTTATGAAAAGCTAAATGGACTTTTTTAAAACTCTCTTGAAACACTTCATCTGATTTTTCACAGTCCTTTACCAAGTTTTGAAGTGAATCGACTAATGGCTTTGAGTGCGCTATTTTAGTAGCCAGATCGATCATTCCAGACACAGCTGAGCAGGTTCTGTCTCTTCGATCCTTGCCTATATCCATGTGCCACAAAGGGGCCATGGCATTATGAAAAGCCATTGTTTTTTCATCAAAATCGTGTGAATGGTCACCCTTTGATTGAACTCCATAACTGGTTAAGACAGAAAGTAATATGATCATTAGTTGGTATTTCATTGAATGGCTTCTTTTTAATCGACAAGAATCGCTTTTTGGTTATCAATAGTATAAATTTTATAGCGATATAATATATATTTTTTAGCTAGTTTCTTCTATTTATACCGAGCCGTACTCTGTTTTTCCCAGATAATAGCTAGATTATTCTAAACATCTGATAACAGCTAACTCTTGCCGGTTAAGTTTGTTATTGATCTCAGCGCTAACATAACTACCGTTAGCTCAGATAGTAATTACAGAAAAGTTTCAGGATTAAAATATTAACAGCCAGATACAAAAAAGCCCCTGTAAACAGGGGCTTAGATGTTCAATTGGCGGAGAGATAGGGATTTGAACCCTAGATGGGCTATTAACCCATGCCGGTTTTCAAGACCGGTGCATTCAACCGCTCTGCCATCTCTCCAGTTGAGACGCGCATACTACCGGAATATTTTGGATTGGAAAAGCCCTAATTACAAAAAAACTAAACTTTTTTTATGATTGATTATTTAATAGTCTAATCTTGTTACAATTTGTGGCAAAATACTTGAGCGTAACACTTGGTTTCTTTATTTTGAGTCCTTATTATTGTTCTATGTGTGCAGGTTTGTGTTGTATAATGTACTCAATTGGTTAAAAAACAACACCAGTCTTCATTAATTCGTTAACAGGAGTTATTTAATGCGATCTAATTCACCGGTAATAGAAAGAACACGCGGTCAATCGATTGAGATTAACAAAGTATTAAAGAATACATATATATTGTTATCAGCAACATTGCTGTTTAGTGCAGCAATGGCAGGCGTTGCTGTCATGATGAATGTACCGCCAATTAATCCATTTATTTACCTTGCGGCTATCTTTGGTATAGGTTTTGTACTCAATAAAACCGCTAACAGCCCAGCGGGAATTGCGGTTACTTTTGCTTTCACTGGATTTCTCGGCTTTTATGCTGGCCCGATTGTAAGTATTTACGCTTCTAACTTTGGCTCGCAAATCGTTGTTCAGGCATTAGCAGGAACCGGGTTAATCTTTTTTGCCCTTTCCGGCTATGTTTTAACCACCAAAAAAGATTTTACTTTTATGAGAGGGTTTCTTTTTGTTGGTCTGATGGTCGGGTTAATTGCCAGTCTTGCCTATTTTGTCGGTAACTACTTCTTCGGATGGTATGTTTCAGGACTTTCATTAGCGCTTTCGGCCTTATTTGTTGTACTAATGTCTGGCTTTATTCTCTACGATACAAGCTCAATCATTCGTGGTGAGCAGACTAACTACATTATGGCAACGGTTTCAATGTATATGAATATCTATGTTTTATTCATGCATTTATTGAACCTTTTATCAGCATTTTCTGGTGATGACTAAATCCCAACCAGTTATGTTATAAAATATACGAAAAAGCCCATCAAGTGATGGGCTTTTTTAGTTGACTATACAGCTTTCAAAACACTGTTAAATCATCATGTAATAATTAAACTACACCATAGGCCAGCATTGCATTGGCAACTTTCACAAATCCTGCCAGATTGGCACCTTTGACATAGTCAACATACTCTCCCTCATCACCATACTGAAGACATTGGCTATGGATACCTTCCATAATGTTTTTCAAACGTATATCAAGCTCCTCTCGGCTCCATGAAATACGTTGACTGTTCTGTGACATTTCCAGCCCTGATACAGCCACTCCGCCCGCGTTAGAGGCTTTACCTGGCGCATATAAGATTTTATGGTCGTGAAAAACATGAATTGCATCAATATAAGTAGGCATATTGGCACCTTCAGCTATCGCAATAACGCCGTTAGAAACCAGTTTGTGGGCATCATCAACGCCAATTTCATTTTGAGTTGCGCAAGGTAATGCGATTTCACAGGGTATTGACCAGGGTTTTTGGCCTTGATAAAACTCACATCCGTATTTTTCAGCATATTCTTTAATTCGACCACGCTTAACGGTTTTTAAATCAATAATAAAGTTTAATTTATCCGCATCAATCCCTGCCGGATCATGAATAAAACCTGATGAATCAGACATGGTCACTACTTTTCCGCCCAACTGAATTACTTTTTCTGCGGCATATTGTGCAACATTACCGGAACCGGAAATAACCACGGTTTTACCTTCAAAAGAATCTCCACGGTGCTTTAGCATCAAATCAGCAAAATAAACCGTGCCATAACCAGTTGCCTCAGTTCTAATCAAGCTTCCACCAAATTCTAACGATTTCCCGGTTAATGTACCGGTAAACTCATTTTCAAGACGCTTATACTGGCCAAACAAATAACCGATTTCACGTGCACCAACACCAATATCCCCGGCAGGAACATCACGATTGGGTCCAATATGTTTATGTAACTCAGTCATAAAAGATTGACAGAAACGCATTACTTCACGATCTGACTTACCTTTTGGAT
>CBDUHU010000483.1:0-3641 GCA_965366725.1 uncultured Kangiellaceae bacterium | reverse complement strand
TGATTTTAAGGTTGAGCGAGGAAAGATAGTGGGTCTGGTTGGGCCAAATGGTGCAGGAAAGACTACCGTGCTAAAAGCTATTTTGGGGCTTACATCATTTGACGGAGAGCTTGAAGTATTGGGCTTAAATCCAGCTAAACAGCGACACCAGCTAATGCAGAAAGTCTGTTTTATTGCAGATGTTGCGGTGTTGCCGAAATGGCTAAAAGTTAAACAGGCGGTTGAGTTTGTGACCGAAGTGCACCCTCATTTTAACCTGGAGAGAGCCAAGTACTTTTTGGGAAAAACCAATATTTCATGGAATTCAAAAGTTAAAGAGCTTTCGAAAGGAATGGTAGCTCAACTTCATCTTGCACTAGTAATGTCGATAGAAGCTGAATTGCTGGTTCTGGATGAACCAACACTAGGTCTGGATATCTTGTATCGAAAAGAATTTTATAACCAGTTACTAGCAGAGTTTTTTGATGAAGGGCGTAGCATTTTAGTGACGACTCATCAGATTGAAGAAGTTGAAAACTTACTCACAGATCTGATTTTTATTAAGGATGGTGGGATAGTACTTGATGCTTCAATGGATGAAGTTAGCGATAAGTATGTTGAAGTGATGGTTGGCAAGGAAGATATTAGTCGCGCTCAGGCTCTAAATCCTGTTATGGAACGGGATGTTTTTGGTCGCAAGGTGTACCTTTTTGAAGGGGTTAGCCGTGAAGAGTTAGAAACCCTTGGCGAGCTTCATTCACCAAGTGTCGCTGATTTGTTTGTTGCTAAGATGAAGGAGAACAAATAATGAATTCGTTTAGCGCATTAATAAAGAGAGAATTTTGGGAACATAAAGGTTCTATTTTATATACACCAGCCATAATGGCGGCTGTTTTTGCGGTGTTGATGATAGTTGGTGGATTTACTGGCGATTCTCTTGTTGTAGAAGACGGGCATCGAATTGACTTTACCGCTCATATTCCTGATGCGGTAGAAAAGTTTGAGAAAATGCCTGATGATGTAAGGGATAAGGCGGTTCAGATGATGATTTCCGCACCAGTATTGTTATTTGGTATGGTGATGTTATTTATCAGTTTATTCTATGCTCTGGGTTCTTTATATGATGAACGTAAAGACCGAAGTATATTATTCTGGAAATCTTTACCGGTTTCCGATACTGCTACGGTGGCATCAAAGATTGTTGCTATTTGCTTATTGGTTCCGTTGCTTTATTTTATTGTTGTGGGCCTTTTTCAACTTTACTTTCTGTTATATATGACGGTAGGAGCATGGTTTAATGGCAGCAGCGGGTTATTTCTTTGGAGTTCGTCAAATCTGTTTGGGATCCTTTTCAATACGTTACTTTCGTTAGTAGTTGCCAGCTTCTGGTTAGCGCCATTATGGGGATGGATGATGTTAGCTTCTTCATTCGCCAAGAAAGTTGCATTTTTGTGGGGTAGTTTACCAATATTGATGATAGCGGTTGCTGAACGGTGGTTTTTCCATACAACCAACTTCATTAGTATGGTTGGAGAAAGAATCGCCCAGGGGTTTGCTATTCAAAACTCAAATATGCATTTTTTAAGCGGTGCAGACATGTTCGATGAAATCAATGTGTTGCGCTGGAACGAAGCATTGGTAACTGGAGAGTTTTGGTTAGGTATATTAGTTGCAGCTATTTTTCTGGGAGCTGCAATTTATGTGAGAAGATATCGAGATGAATCTTGATATTTGCCTCTAACTATGGGATAATGTAGAAGTCTAGTGAAGGAGTGAATTAATATGGTCTTAAACAGAAAAAGTACTAAAGCCACCAGCCGAATAAGCCTTCTGGTTGCAGTTACTATGTTAAGTACGATATTTGCAGTGTTACATACTCAGGGATACCAAGTTGAAACAATCGCTGAAAGTGGTGCGCAAATTTGTAAAAACATAGGTGTTGTTGACTTGTTTGTATCGATGCTCTGGTAGACTTTACTACTTTATTCAGAGAAAAGCAGAACTTCGGTTCTGCTTTTTTTATGCTTGAGGATAATTAAGGGGTTATGAGCTTAATTGACAAAGTACGTAAGGAGCGACCACTACTGCCCAAAGTTGTGTTTCTGGCTGACAATTCTGGGTGACCCATTCAGGTGTCGCAAAAGTAATTTTGTCCTTTTTTATCAAGTTTTCAATTTTATCTTTTTCATTATGAATAATTTGTTCAGCGGTGGTTACCAGATCTTCTCCTTTGCTAACACAAAGTAAGTTGCCTTTGGCGAAAAATAACTCGAGTTCTTTCCAGCTTATTTTGGCTGTTTCCTGATTAAGTCTTTGTTTTGTAGAAAGTTCTTGATTATCTTGTTGAGAATCTGTCACGCTGGTTCCCCGTGGTCATATTGGGCAGTTAATTGATAGAAGGGGAATTATAGCAAACTAAGAAGTGATTTAAGAGTAAGCAGCATTTTTTCTCACTGAAGTTACTTTTAGGGATGGAAAACGATGCCAGCAATGATTTTTACCCAGTGACAAAGGTATATTACCAATATTTTTAATAGCAGGCCTTACTAGTTTAAGTAGATCTTAAACCAGTGATAAGTCGTTATCCAGCTTTGCGTTCAGTCTCAGTTCAGTTATCCTTGGTTATATACAAGTATTAATATAAGCTCGAAACGTTCCTGAGGTATGTGTTGTAGAACCAGTTAAATTTTGGGATGAACTTTTAATTAAGGTTTATCTTCAGTATAAAAAGAGGGTTAGGTTATGAAAACCAGTCATGTAAAGTTGTTTATGTTCAGCGTTATTGTGTCCATTTTATTTTTATTTTCAGAGTCAGTGACGGCAAAAATCGAATTACAACTAATCAAACCTGAAAAATTCAGGGATATTGATGTAGCAGATAAGAGCGAAAAGTATAGTATAAGTGAAGCCAGGCGTGATGCTATCGCATTGTTTGAAGCTGCAGCAAAAGATTACCTTGGAGAAGGAGATACTTTATTGATTGAAGTGCTTGATATTGATATTGCAGGCAGAATCGATCATATGCTGAGAGCTGGTAATAATGAAATTCGCGTTATCAGGGATAACGACTTATATCGTTTAAAGTTTCGCTTTAAGCTTAAAAATAAATCAGGTGAAATTACTAAAGAAGGTGAAAAGTATATTCATGAGTTTCTAAAGTTAAGTCGTAAACGTTATCTTGGCCAAGTTGGCAATAGTCTTTCTTATATGAAGCAACCACTGGATAAATGGTTTACAGAAGAGTTCAGTCAATAAGTTATCGGTATTCAAACACTGAGCATCGATTAAAGCTCAGTGTTATTTTTCTTGCGGTTATCAATTACATTTTTCGCTGCAATCAACAGGCCTAGACCAATGAATGCTCCGGGTGGCAAGATCGCAAATAAAAATTTCTGGTCGGTCAGATAAAAGTGAATTGTCAGATCTTTAGCCCAACTACCAAAAAGTAAATGAGCGCCGTCAAACAGGGTGCCCTGACCGATAAACTCTCTTAGTGCACCGAGCAGTACTAATACGATAGTAAATCCGATCCCTTGCGCCAGACCATCGATCAATGAAACTACTGGTGTATTCCGGCTGGCAAATGCTTCAGCCCGTCCAATAATCATGCAGTTGGTGACAATTAGCGGAATAAAGATCCCAAGTGCTTCGTAGAGTTGAAA
>CBDUHU010000482.1:0-3650 GCA_965366725.1 uncultured Kangiellaceae bacterium | reverse complement strand
CAGAGTATCAGGTTTATCATCGTTAGCGCTATGATGGTCTTCATTGAAACTAAAAATATCATCATATGAAGTGAACATAGATGCGAAGAAAATGCTCATAATAATAAGGTTGAAAATAAATATTAGAGGAAAGGCCAGGATCGGTATCAATTGGGCAATAACATTAACTAAAGCCATTGATAGAACTGTGGCTATAAATGCGACGATGCCATAGATTAAAAACGGCTTCATATTAACCATACAAGCTGAAAAACTCGTTTTCATTGCTGAAACAGGCGTACTTCCTTTCAGTATAACCAGCGCTGGTGCAAACCAATAGGCCATTAAAACAGGAACCATCAACGCCATCATCAGTAAGGTCGGTATTATCAGGCTTTCAATAAAAGCTTCAATATTGAGCTGTCCATTGGTCGCCATTTCAGGTGTTATTTGCATCATTGGAAAGCCAATCGATGCTGATATTTCTATTGCTACTAATGAGCATATAAATGTACTTGCCAGGTAAATAAGGCCAACAAGCAGTAATGGGTTGGTTTTTTCCTGAAATCCACTAAAAAGATGGCTTAGTTGAAATTCCTTCTGATCTCTGAGATTTTCGCTACCAAGCATCAGCCCGGCAGTAAAAACCGGTGTGAGAACGACAGCAAGCATTTGCACCAGCGGGATAACTAGCAGAATCACTAATATAACAGTCATCACCAAAACGCAGGAAATCCATACTCCAGGGTTTAATTTGAATAAATAGAATGCGCGATTTAGCCAGCGGATGCCATTTTGGGCCGGCACTTTTCTAAATTCATGTGGTTCAGGGTGCTCAGGTTGAATCGCTGAATCGGGTTGCTGCTGTTCGCTCGACACCAATGTCTCCTCGAAAAATCATTTGACCGAAAAAAACTATACTCGTTATAGTGCCATTCAATCATTCACTTTTTTTATTTCGCCTACTATAATCAATTCATGTCACTCCAACAAGTGGAACTAATGTCGAACTCCAGGGATAATGAGTCTGAGATTTTAATTGTTGAGCCGTCTAAACTCTACCAACAGATGATAGCAAGACAATTATTGGATGAGGGGATAACTGCTAAATACGTTAAAACCGGCAAAGATGCGATCAAGCTAATCACAGAGCATAATTTTTCTTTAATTTGTTGTGAGTTGGAATTAGCAGACTATGATGGAATAGAGTTGATTCAAAGGCTCCGTCAGCATACTGGATTGGTAATTCCGATATTGCTATTAACTGCCTCCGATGATGAAACAATACACAAAAAAGCACTACTCAATGGCGTTACTGAAGTCATTAACAGTCGTAAACTGGATGGCATACAAAACTATATAAATGCGGTTTGCAAAAAACGACAGTGGATTGAAAATCAGCAAGCCAATGTTCTTTATGTAGAAGATTCTATTCCAATTGCGCAACTCACTTCAAAAGTACTCTCTCAATGCGGCTATAGGGTATCAACGGTTACCAGCGCAGAGGAATCAGTCAAACTGATATGCGAAGGTAGTTTTGACCTTTTGATGACCGATATTTTATTAGAAGGAAAAATGAGCGGAATTGCGCTGGTTCGTTACGTCAGGGGACTGGCTGAACCTATTTGTAAACTACCTATATTAGCCATTTCCGGGCTGGATAATGCCGATCAAAAAATTGAAATACTTCGTCAGGGAGCAAGCGACTTTATTAGTAAACCTGTAGATTATGATGAATTATTAGTACGAGTAAGAAATCTGGTAAGAGCGAAAAAACTTTATGATCAAGTGCTTGCTCAGGAAGAACAACTTAGAACAATGGCAATAACTGATTCATTGACTGGACTTTATAACCGTCATTTTTTGTCTGATGCGGGAAACAAAAGAATGAATGAAGCAAAGCGGCATCATCAGGCGCTGAGCGTGATCGTGATGGATCTGGATTTTTTTAAACAGGTTAATGATAACTATGGTCATGTAATCGGCGACTCAGTACTGAAGCAAGTTAGTAAATTGCTTCAAAGTAGCTGTCGTGAAGAGGATTTTGCAGTTCGCTTTGGTGGTGAAGAATTTGTCCTGGTATTGGCACATTGTGGGCTAGATGATGCAATGGTCAAAGCCAAAAAGCTACAACTGGCACTGGAAAAGTTAAGACCTGAAAATATCGAAATAACCGGAAGTTTTGGTGTTTCCGGTTTGATCCCGAAAAAGGCAGATAAATATACCTTTGATACTCTGTTTAATGCTGCCGATAAAGCGGTATACACTGCCAAAGAGATGGGACGTAATCAGGTCTGTAAGGGGGCGCTCTAACTAACAATCACTGGTCAGGGGAATTGCTTTAGTGCTATTCTTTGCCTTTTAGTTTTTTCCATCACTCATTACATATAATCAGCTCGCTGATTGGTCTAATTTTGAATAATTGATAACAAAAGAGGTAGTAAAATGTGGCTTGATAAGTCTTTCCGTTTGGCTGTTTTATTGGTAGTTGCATCCAACGTCAGTGCCGATAGTAAAGCCGAAACAACTGCCGCAACTGAGATTAACTCTCAACAGTTAACTTTAAATCAGATTATGGCAGATCCCGACTGGATGGGAAATTCACCGCTTAACCCGATATGGTCGCTTGATGAATCATCTATTTTTTATAATCAAAAAGCTATCGGCCATCGCCATCTGGAAGACTATCGTATTCAACTTGGAACCCTTGATAATCAGAAGTTGAGTACTAAAGATTCTCTTTTTCGTGCAAGTCAACAAGCCCATCTTAACCAAGATAAAACACGTGGCACATTCGTATTTCAGGGGGATGTGTACTGGATTAATCTATCAAATAGTGAGATTAACCGGTTGACGGCTGATGAGGTAGCGCAGAGTAATGCGCGTTTTGTGTCTGCTGACACCTTAAGCTATTTTCAGGGACATCAGATATTCTTGCATGATTTGAATAAAGGATATGCAGAGCAGATTGCTGACTTTAAGACCAAGGCCGACCCGGAAAATAAGAAACCAGAAAACTACCTCGAACAAAGTCAGCCAAGACTATTAACCTACATTAAAAATACTCAGCAGGAAGATAAATTTCAAAAAGATCGTAAACAGTCGCGCAGTTTAAGTAGTAACAAGACCTGGTATCTGGGTGGCAAAGTCGATATTAGAACTTTCCGTCTATCACCGGATGCAAAATGGCTGGTGCTGGGAATAACCGATAAAAAGCTAGCGGGTAAAGCCGATCATATGCCTGAATTTGTGACCGCAGATGGTTACGTTAAGGATAGGAAGGTACGCCCACTGGTTGGTAGTTCCAGTCCGACTAATGAGTCATTTTTTCTGATTGATCTGGTTAACCAGCAGAAATACGCGTTAGATACAACTAGCTTACCGGGAATTAACGACGATCCTTTGGACAGTCTGAAGAAAAGTGCAGCACAGAAATTAGGGCACAAATATAAAGAACAACAGGGTAGTAGAGCAATTTATGCTTATAACTGGACCTCCAATGGTGGTGTAGAGTGGAGTGATGATAGTAACAAGATTGCCTTGTTATTATTCTCAGAGGACAATAAAGATCGCTGGATAGTTGGCCTTGATGTCGATAAGAAAAAACTCAAAACTCTGCACTGGATGTCTGATGATGCCTGGGTCAATGATTGTACTTTCAATGAATTTGG
>CBDUHU010000481.1:0-3660 GCA_965366725.1 uncultured Kangiellaceae bacterium | reverse complement strand
TCAAAGGCTGCCTGTTCAGCACTACTTGGTGCGCCCCCACCTAAACTCATACTAATGACTTTAGCACCTGCAGCAACACACTGATCAACAGCTGCCACCATATCTGAACCATAAGCCCAACTTCCAGAGTTGTTGAAAACTTTAACCATGTGCAACTTAAGGTTACCACTTGGATTGACACCAACAACACCGACATTATTGTTACCGATTGCAGCGATTGTGCCAGAAACATGGGTTCCGTGCCCATGGCCATCTTCAAACCAGTTACCGGTATCAAAGCTACCGTGACCATCATCACCGGTAACACCACTGTTTGGCAGATCTTCATGGCCCAGAGAATAACCAGTATCGGTTACACAAACGGTCATATTACCTGTTAACGCATCACTCACCTGGTCAGCCTCAACCATCCCAATACCAAATGGCTGGCTTTCTGCCAGTAAATAACGTTTTGGATCAAGCTCAATAAACTCAACGTCTGCGCGTTGGCTTAACCGGTTCATTGCAGTATCTGATAGTTCCGCAGAAATCATATTATGCTTCGCAAGATTTCTGTGAACAGCTCCTCCTTCATTGGCAACAGCAGAACTCATAGTCAGATAGTTATTTGACTTAAACTTGATTATGTAGCGCTGGTTAGAATCATTATCGGCGTAAGATAAAGCAGGCATAGAGAGAGCGCCTGCGAGTGCCAAAGTTAATGGAGTAAATTTTAATTTCATATTGAATGTCCTTTTTAGTGTTCTAATTATTGGAATAGGACTGCACTCAAAGCAGGGGATGTGCGACTTCACCTAGAAAAAATATCACCGAATGAAACTACAAACAGATTTTCACGATATTTTGTTCAGACTACAAAATAGAAGGAAAATTAGACTTTACAAGTCTAGAATCGCAGAAAATTGATTTCGGCGATGATTTTTCAAAAAAATATTTCAATTTAAGATAATTTACTGTGTTCAGGACAAAATATGTCTGACAACTCACAATTAATAGTTGAAAGGGATTCACCTATCGAAAGGTCTCGGGCATAGAAGCACCCGAAACCGATTTAGCTGCCTAAGCTGCTTTAATATTGGTGCTCTCAAATATTTTGTCAGCGGAAGACGCAATAAAGCCTTTAAACAACTCTCCTTGAGCCGTTGGATGGCGTAATGCAAACTCATAAAAACAACTTGGCAGAATCATTTTTCTGTCAGTAAATTCTACTTCTACAGAATTAGCCATAGTTGAAGACTGTTCAAGTAGGGCCTCAACCGAACCTTTTACTTCACCACCAGTGGCATTAAGCTCAAATCCATTTTCCTTTAAAAACTGGTTAACTTCCTTAATTCCCTGAAACTGCTCCAGGTGATTAATAGAAACGGTGAAATGGTTAGGACGAAAGCCATGAGCAGCCACCCAGCTTGCATACTCACTCTCTTCAAGTAAACGTTCATAAACTGCCGAAGTTAAACTCCAATTTCGGCCCGAATAAAGAAATTCCGGTTTTTTTACCAAATTAAGATTAACTTGTGACGCCAGTTGCTTGATCAACGTTTGGACTTCAGTAGAAAATTCTTCAACTTTTAGTTCACTGATAAAAACTAAAGGCATCGACTCATGACTATAGTGTTTGGCACGTAATTTTTTCTTTTCGAAGTCATATTCACCTGCTTCCCGATAACCCAGTTCAATCAGGGGTTGAGCGATATCTTCAACTCTCATTCCAGCAAGACCAAAAGTACGTAATGCAACATGATCGTTAACTACTGAATTATTTGCTTTGAAAAGTTGGTATATTTCCAGTGCATCCGGGTTTAGTGCAAGGTAATCCTGCCACATGTTTTCAAAAAGTTGGTTAAGCTTCATTCTACTACTCACCTGGCCTCAGCCATCAATTGGGGACAATTTGGCGCCACTATAACGATTTACTCACCAAAGGAATAATATTGTTTGAGTATATTTGATATAGGAGTATCCTATATCAAACTTAATTATCTAATGAACCAGTATTATGGATTTGAGAGAGCTACGTTATTTTGAATCAGCATACGAGCACGAAAGTATAAGCGCCGCTGCCAAACACAGTTTTGTCTCACAACCTTCCATTTCTGCAGCTATTCAGAATCTGGAGCACTACCTTGGCGAGCCTTTATTTGTCCGTCATACAAGAGGAGTTACACCAACTGATGCAGGACATCGTTTATACCCTTTGTCTCAGCAGTTAACTGGCCAGGCACGTTCTATTAAGCAACTATTCCAGCAAAAATCAGCCATTCAACCATTTCGACTAGGTGTTGTTCCCGCACTTGGTGCTTACCGGATGAGTCACTTGATCAAAGAAATAATAGATTCAGTAGAAGGACTTGAACTAACACTTGTCGATGCCGAAAAGAGAAGTTGCGAAGCACGCATAATCTCTCCGAACCAGCTCAAACCGGGAGAGGAATTTCTACCTTTCTGGCGGGATGAATTCCTTATGGCATTGCCACCTGGTCATCCACTTAGCTATCGTTCCGAATTAACCTTTGACGACCTTGATGGACTAAACTTTATACTTCGTGGGCCAAGCCTGGTAACAAGAACACTGATGCGTGCAATGGAGCCATTTAATATAAAAATGAACACCCGGGCAAGAGTGCGAACAGTTGAATATGCAGTCGAACTGGTCGCAGCTGGTGTCGGTGCTGCGATCGTACCTGATCACCCAAGCTTTTTTAATACCCAACAACTTAAACTGATAAAAATAAAGGGGATGCAATTTGATCGAGTGATTGGCCTGGCTTATCCAGGTGATGGCTCCTCCAATAAAGTGCTAGAAACGATTATTAATGTCTGTAAAATAAATAAAAGCGAGAGCTTTTAAAATTATCCATATAAAGCACTGATAATTCACCGTCAACACCAACAGCTTGTAGTGCCTACTCCTATAAGCTCTCTCAAAAATATGCCTGGTACAAGAACAAAATTGGCATTCTGCACAACTGAAAAATAACAAACCCAACTATTTCAGGCTTGCTATACTCTCACCAGGGAACTTTTCCTTATAATCAGCACACCGAGTGCTCGCATGTTTAATTCTTTGCTGAGTAATTTCGGACTCTGAATTTAGAAAGTCCTTACCAAGTACTTCGACCCAGTTTAACCTCTGACATAGAGCTTGATTATACTCACTAATTAGTTTTTCATTTTTAGTTTCATCAATGATACGACTAAATTCTAACTTTTCCCCAAGATTTGCACTACCACTATCATAAACCACCTGAGTGACAATTTTCACTGTAATACCAGCCATTAATAAAACACCAAATATAAACGCTATAAAAATAGAGATAATATATTTCATTTTACTTCCTCATTAACAAAATTTAGCAGCGCGGCTACACCATATATAAACCAGAATAAGTTACTACAGAACTACCTGAAAGAAATGGTAAAGAACTAAAATAGAAACCAAGCTATAAAGAAGAAAGATTCAAACTGATAAGCAAAACGATAATATCGAGTAACTTCTTAACTGTTGGTATTTTTTGTATTATCACTATTTCCTTGTATAACTATTAAGAATTCCTGTTCACCCTTCAGTTCAGGGTCACAATACGATGCTACTCCCAGCCTTTTTTGATGTCAAACCTACTAAATATCCCTTTAAGTAAAACGAACAGGCAAAAAATAACC
>CBDUHU010000480.1:0-3663 GCA_965366725.1 uncultured Kangiellaceae bacterium | reverse complement strand
ACTTCCTCTTACCAGCAATGGTCAGAATGTTTAGCAGAATATGCTCAGAGTGAATCATTAGCACTAGAACGAGAACACTGGATAAACACTTTATCAACTCAAATTCAGCCATTACCTGGAAAAGTTAATCAAAGTAAACGAACGTTGCCCTATGAGCCGGGAGAAAGTCGCTTTGTTTTGAATACTGAGTCGACCGAAAAATTATTACAGCAAGCCGGTCAGGCTTATCGCACCCAGATAAATGAACTATTACTTTCCAGTGTGTTGCTAGGTTTCTATCACTGGTCAGGTCATCAATCAATTCAATTAGATCTGGAAGGGCATGGCAGAGAGTCATTATCTAAAAACATTGATTTGAGTCAGACTGTTGGTTGGTTTACCTGTGTTTATCCTCTGTTACTTTCTGCTGATAAAATGGAACTGAAGAATGTTATTTGTGCAGTGAAAGAAGCATGTCGTGCTATACCCAATAATGGGATAGGTTATGGCATTTTAAAGTACCTGAAACAGGATGAAACGCTCAACCAACTTTCACTGAAAAATAAGGCTAATATTTTGTTTAACTATCTTGGTCAATTTGATCAAGTTGTTAATGAAGAAAGTGACTTTGCTGCCGCTAGCGAATCGCCGGGACGCTCGGTGAGTTTGCTTCGAAAGCTGGAACATGAATTAAGTTTTAACGGAATGGTTAGCGCTGGACAATTAAGTTTGAGCGTCAGTTATGACTGCAATCAATATTGCTCTAAAGCAATGTCATCGCTAATCGAGAATATTCACCAACAGCTTGAGTCAATTATTAATCATTGTATTCAGGATGGTGTAGGGGATATTACGCCTTCTGATTTTCCATTGTCAGATATTAACCAGACAATGTTAAATGAATGGCAAGAAAAATACGATATTATTGATATCTATCCGACTACGGGAATGCAACAGGGATTATTATTTCATAGTGCTTTAGAAACCAGCGCATACGCGACTCAAATGCAATTAACATTTGATCCAGGAATTGACTATGGTATTTTTGCTAAGGCCTGGCAGCAGGTTGTTAACAGGCATGATATCTTTCGTACAGCATTTGTTCGAGACCAGAATAACCAGTTACACCAACTGGTGCAAAAAGAGGCTCTGCTACCTTGGGAGCAGATAGATTTAACTCATATCACCGATACCCAACAAATTGATAACGAACTCACTCGATTAAGAGGTTTAGATAAGAATAAAGGCTTTGATATTGATAAAGCCCCATTAATGAGAGTAACGGTCTTTCTACTTGCAGATGGTCGCAGTCAATTTCTATGGAGCCACCATCACGCTTTGACTGATGGTTGGTGTTTGCCAATTATTTTTGCAGAGGTTACTGAATGTTACCGTGCACTGATGGCAAATGAGCAGCCTGCCTTGACAGAAATAAAACCCTATAAGGAGTTTATTCGCTGGCTTGGCCAACAAAATGAAAAAGAAGCAGAAGCATTCTGGCGTGATAAATTGGAAGATATTGATGCGCCGACAAAGTTACCAATATTAGAAAAATGTACTAATTCTAAAGGTGCTCAGTCTGTAACTATCGAACTGGATCAAGCAGCTACTGACAAACTGGTTGACATGACCAAACAATGCCACACCACCATTAATATTGCTTTGCAAGCGGCCTGGAGTTACTTACTATTCAGATATAGTAACGAAACCTCGGTTGTTTTCGGTGCAACTGTATCCGGTCGTCCACCTACCTTGTCCGGGGTAGAAGAAATGATTGGGTTATTTATTAATACGGTTCCGGTGAGAGTGAATATTCCTGTCGATGATAGTGTTGAGAGCTGGTTAAAGCAGCTACATTCATCGCAAGTTGAGCGTGACGAATATAGCTATATCCCGCTATCTCAAATTCAGAGGTATTCGAATTGTGCCAGTGGCGTACCTCTGTTCAATAGCCTGGTGGTTTTTGAAAACTATCCGGTTGATGATGCTATTGATGAGAAGGTCAATAATTCAGGGTTTGATGTGTCGGATGTTGAGTCTTTTGAAGGGACTAACTATGACCTGTCGCTAGTTGCAACCCATAATAAATCACTTACTGTTACTCTGGAATATCAAAGCCAGTTATTTGATAAATCTCTAATTGAACATCTATTAGAGTCCTTAGAAATTGTGCTGACTGATCTTGCAAATAATCCTGACAAAAAGGTTAGCAAATTACCGATCCTTTCTGTTCAGGAAGAAAATTATCTGCTGAACGAATTAAATAACGCTGATTCGGAATCAAAGAAGCCACAGTGTTTTCATGAATTATTTGTCCAACAGGCTCAGAACAAGCCGGACAATATCGCCCTGGTCATTGGTGGTCAAGAGGTTACTTACCGTGAATTAGACGAGCAATCAACTTTGGTGGCTCAAAATCTTCTTAGCACTGGAATGATTAAAGGCGATCTGGTTGGGTTAAGTGTTGAGCGCTCCTGTTGGATGATATCAGGCATTCTTGGTGTATTAAAGGCTGGTGGAGTTTATCTTCCACTCGACAAAAAATATCCGCTCAACAGGTTACAATATTTCATTGATGACAGTGAATTAAAATTCTTATTGGTAGAAGGTGAACTTTCAGACGAACTCAATATCAGTTCTTCGATCAAAAGGCTTGATGTAGAGAGTATAAAAGATAGTGATTGTTCAAGCGTTAAGGACAACCATCAGTCTTTCCAGCTTAAGAGTTGCTTAGATAGTCTGGCGTATGTGATTTATACTTCTGGTTCAACCGGAAAGCCAAAAGGTGTAATGGTTCAGCAGGCTGCAATTAGTCTTCATTTGGAAGAGATTGTACAAAAATTCTGTTTTGATGATAAGCAAATTGTTCTTCAAGTAGCTTCATTTAATTTTGATACCTTTATTGAGCAGTCTTTTGCTGCTTTGATATCTGGCGCAAAATTAGTTGTAGCAGATTCTTCGTTACTTGATCCAGAAGAATTTTTTAAATTAATGTCAGATCATAAAGTAACCATTACAGATCTGTCTCCAGCATTTCTTGAGGAACTGACTCACCGTCATTGGTCTACACTTTGGCAGGGATTAGCGATTAAGTCGATAGTTGTTGGTGGTGAGAAAATTCCTCGTTCATTAGTACAAAGGTGGTTTGACTTACCTGTGAGCGAACAATGTGACTTATATAATGCTTATGGTCCGACTGAAGCTGCAATTACATCGACATTACACAAACTTAGCAGAAAAGATTGTGAGCGTGTCAGTATTGGTAAAGCGCTTAACTCAAAAAATCTATACATATTAAATGATCATAAAACCCTGATGCCATTCGGCTATGTTGGTGAGCTATATATTGGTGGGAATGCATTAGCTAAAGGTTATTTAAATGCACCGGTTCTTACTAATGAACGGTTTATAAAAAACCCTTTGAATTCTAGCGATGAAGTTCTCTATAAGACCGGAGATAAGGTACGTTATCTGAATGATGGAAGTCTTGAGTTTATTGAACGAATAGATGAACAGATAAAAATCAGAGGGTTTAGAATTGAGCTTGGAGAAATTGAACATCAGCTTTGTGCTTATTCAGCAGTTGAGTCGGCAGTAGTCAGTGTTCATCTGGATAGTCGAAAGCAGAAACAACTTGTTGCCTATATTATTATGGCAGATGCTTCAATCACTGGTGGGCAGATT
>CBDUHU010000479.1:0-3667 GCA_965366725.1 uncultured Kangiellaceae bacterium | reverse complement strand
GAGCAGGCAAAAATAAGAGAGTTAATGCAAATAATCCAACTTTACCTGGAACTTCCTGCCAGACGTTGCTTTAGTGAGGTATTTTTCGGTGATAAGGTCGCAGAAAACACTAAAAATGAAGTGGAAAATGACCTTAAAAGGGGGATTGGTGCACTAAAAAGAGCCGCCGTTTTTTCACCCTTTATTGGCGGAACCACAGTTTCTCTTGCCGATATTGTATTTATTCACTCAATCAAGTTAGTCACATTTGTCAGTAATCAGTTATTTAAACTGGATCTTTTACAAGATTTTAATAAGGCTTCAAAACTGATTGAAATACTGTCTCAACGCCCCCATACTATCGGGATTCTGGCAGAACGCGAAGCGCACTTAAGTGCATTCATTCAGAAAATTAAAAATCAATGAGCTTATATTCAATCAATCAGAGTAATTACAGGTTATAAATCATGTCCTCACTACAGGAACAATTGCTAAAAGCAGGGCTGACAACAAAAGACAAAGCCAATAAAGTGAAAGGCGCCAAGCGCAAACAGAATAAAATCAACCGTAAACACAAGCTAGACAGTGTTGATAAGGATAAACAGGCAGCCCAACAAATAATCACAGAGCAGGCTGAACGCGCCAGAGAATTAAATAAAACTAAAAACGCCCTGGCTGAAGAAAAAGCAATTGTTGCTCAAATTAAACAACTGATTGAAACTAACCAGCAGCCAATGGGTAAACCAACGACTCACTTTAATTTTTCTGATAATGGTTCAATCAAAAAACTTGAAGTCTCTGGCGAAGTGCACAAACACCTGAGCAATGGACTTTTGGCGATCTCTCGATTTGCCGATGGCTATGCCTTGGTTCCCAAAATGGTTGCCAATAAAATATCTCAACGCTCCGAAGATTTTATTATCATTCTTAATGATAGCCTTGACGAGCCTGATGAGGATGATCCCTATGCCGATTATCAGATCCCAGATGATCTGATGTGGTAATCACAAGAAACAACAAGCTGAAATCTGCGTCAGAATCAAAAGGAAATGTTTACTGCCATGTTATCCGGCAGTCTGGCCATCTAATTTATAAATACTTTCGGAGTAATCAATGTCTCAATCGCGTCACTGTAAACTATTAATTCTCGGCTCAGGACCTGCAGGCTATTCAGCCGCAGTTTACGGCGCCAGAGCTAATCTATCCCCGGTAATCATAACTGGTCTTGAAAAAGGTGGTCAGTTAACTACCACAACTGACGTTGATAACTGGCCTGGAGATAATGAAGGCGTGCAAGGGCCTGAACTAATGGAACGTATGGAAAAACACGCAGTAAGGTTTGGTACAGAGATTATTTTTGACCATATTCATACAACCGATTTAACCCAGCGCCCATTTACCTTAACCGGTGATCAAGGCACCTATACCGCAGATGCGTTGATTATTGCAACTGGTGCTTCTGCCATGTACCTCGGATTAGATTCGGAAGAAGCCTTTAAAGGCAAGGGTGTATCCGCCTGTGCTACCTGCGACGGTTTTTTCTACCGAAATAAACCAGTAGCGGTAATTGGTGGAGGAAATACCGCTGTTGAAGAAGCTCTGTATCTTTCCAATATTGCTTCAGAAGTCCATCTGGTACATCGCCGAGATGCACTAAGAAGTGAAAAAATATTGCAACAACACCTTTTAGAAAAAGCAGAAAATGGCAATATCACCATTCACTGGAACAATACTCTGGAAGAAGTCGTTGGTGATAATATGGGCGTTACAGGTATTAAAATTAAAAGTACTCAAGATGATAATATTACCCAACTTGACCTGGACGGTGTTTTTATCGCTATTGGGCATAAACCTAATACCGATATTTTTGCAGGCCAACTAGATATGGAAAATGGATATATCACCGTAAATAGTGGGATCAAAGGTAATGCAACAGCAACAAGCGTAGAAGGCGTTTATGCTGCAGGCGATGTTGCTGATCAAGTTTACAAGCAAGCTATTACCTCTGCAGGTGCGGGATGTATGGCTGCACTGGATGCCGAAAAGTTCCTTGATGCACAAGGATAATAGCTAACAACCGGTACGGGGAAATGTTTATCCTCGTACCAGTTTTCACTAAATCATATGCATATTTCTTAGCAACTCCTGATAAATAAATGCCCTTAAACTAATCATATCTTCTATATCAATATCCTCTATATTGACCCCGTATGTAAAAATTTCTTCTTCAGAATCTTCCTTAATATAGGTGACCACACAATCCAGAGTTATCAGTCTTTCGATATTATCAATTTCCAGCTGCATAGTGATGTTAAGAAGGTTTTCCTGCAAAGCCATTTTCATATTAGTTTCAAATCGCCCGCCGGAACAGCTCATATTTAACATGCGGCCAGTTAAAGCAGGAGAACTGTGAGTTTTGTTTATTACAGTAATAGGGATTTCGCAAGCGACTCTGACTTCCTTACGTACTTCAACGGTTTGTATTTCCTTGGGTATTTCAAGATGTAGATAAGGATATGGCTGTCCTCGTGTAACCATCACCCGAGTAGTAAATCCAG
The DNA here is from genome assembly GCA_965366725.1 of uncultured Kangiellaceae bacterium. Lineage (GTDB taxonomy): Bacteria > Pseudomonadota > Gammaproteobacteria > Enterobacterales > Kangiellaceae > Aliikangiella. The sequence goes on along the minus strand of CBDUHU010000479.1, from coordinate 1,130 downwards.
ATGCAACATTCTTTGCAACAAAACGTAAAGTGACCATTTGTCCTTCGCGCACAAAAATCATCTTATCCTTACCAGTACTCGGTGCTGATACAATCACACTACCCTTTGGGTTAATACCATAATATTTTACCGGATAACGTTGATCAATGCTGTCGCCTATCTGTATCTGCAAGGCATCCCCAACTGCTAATCCAAGCTCCTCAACTCTCATAAAGTACTTTAACCTTCATCAACCAATTCCCTGAAAACTAATTTTTAATGCTGTTGAATTAAGTGTAGACTTAATTTATATAAAAAAAGTAAATCTTATAAAAAATGAAAAACATCAAATCATACCTCTTATGGCTGACGCCGTTATTAAGCATTGTAACAGGCGGACTACTCCACTTTTACGGTTTTGAAAGGTCAGTGGTCATTGTTGCCAGTACGACCTTGCTATGTGCTGTCTGGTGGGTTTTTGAGCCCATTCCAATACCGATCACTTCCCTTATACCGCTAGCTGTATTTCCACTAACAGGTGTATTAACGCCCGCTCAGGTCGGCCAATCTTATGGCCACCACCTTATTCTACTGTTATTGGGTGGGTTTATTTTGTCACAATCTATGGCTTATTCCGGAGCGCATCGTCGTATAGCATTAATTATGGTTAACCTATTTGGAGGTTCCTCTCCTAAACGCCTGGTAATGGGCTTTATGGCTGCTTCTGCACTGTTAAGTATGTGGATTTCAAATACCGCCACAACTTTAATGTTACTGCCAGTCGCCCTGGCGACTCTGGAAAACAGCAAAGATAAAAAGTTAACCTCAGTGTTATTACTTGGCATTGCTTACGCTGCCAATGTTGGCGGCATTGGTACTCCAATCGGTACACCACCAAATGCGTTATTTCTTTCTAATTACCAGACAACAACAGGAAACTCTATAGGCTTTCTTGGGTGGATGAAGTGGTCGCTACCATTGGTTTTTCTTTTTATTCCATTAATGATGCTCTGGATTACCCGGCATATCCAGTCAAAAGAAACCATTAATGTACCTAAAACCGGCAGTTGGACAACAATTGAGAAAAGGGTAATGTGGGTCTTTGGAATAACCGCATTACTCTGGATAACACGACAAGAGCCGTTTGGCGG
>CBDUHU010000478.1:0-3678 GCA_965366725.1 uncultured Kangiellaceae bacterium | reverse complement strand
CTATAGATTGTCCGGATTTTAATAACCGTTTGTCCTTCTTTTCCCGTAAATTAGCCCCTGAGTCTGCAGGCTCTTGTGATAAAACCCAGGCATATTGTTAATTGCCCCCACTTGCCTTTAACCCTGCCTGGGTTTTATTTGATTGATTGCTTTAAAAAACAATCACTCAATAGCCTGCTATCTGAGCACAGTTATAAAAACTGATGCCAGAAAGAAATAACTAAATAAACCCTTCATCAGGAAGATGAATTGAATGAAAAATATCAGGATAAATAAGCCGCTATTAAAGTTAACCCAACCTCGTTTATGGTTATTATCAGCGTTAGCAATAGCGCTTTCCTGGGCAGTGTTTCGACGAAGAGATAGGATTACATTACAATTACTTCAGGGATTATGACCCAGAGATTGGACGGTATATTCAGTCAGACCCGATTGGGTTAGCTGGGGAGATTAATACTTATGGGTATGTTGATGGGAATCCTATCAACTATACGGATAGGCTCGGCTTTGATAGAGATGATATTCGTCAAGTAAAAATTGGAGGACACCCCAAAAATTAAATATAAAAATGATGGCCTGGGTTTCTAGATAACATCAACTAACTAAATATCAATCAACGATATCTGTAGTGTAAGCGGTAATTAATCCTTACCTTCAAATATTGTATTATTCCAATTAGGCTGCGTTCTCCCAATAATCAGGAGAGTACCAATGCAACCAAAACGAAGCGACGAACAATGGCAAACCCTGTTCAAAAAGAAATTGAAGGACATCCATTTTATATATTTGAGTTGATTAACCCATATGACGGATAAAAAGGCTCAACGGATTAGTTTTGCAATGGCTTTTATAGATTATAATACTAACAACTAATGCAAATAGGACATCACGGTGAGGTTTATTAGCACCAGAAACGCAAAAAGTCCTATCGAAACTTTGACTATTATTGAAATTAAAGAGCTTTCTTCTTTTTCATTCTGAGAGCTCGTTTCTTCGTTTGTTTCAGGATTGGAGGCTTTCATTGTATGTACTCAAATAGAATATTCTGGTTCCTTATATTATAGCTAAAGTGCTAAAGCCAATTGATAAAGGTCATATAAAAGCCAAAATCTCTATGTTTATGATTTAACAGACAGTTTTTTCGAAAAAAATGTAGCCATCAATATCATTAACGCTGATCCTAAAATACATGCATTAAATCCGTATAACTGATAAATAGTTCCAGAAAGTATGGTACCACTCAAGCGTCCGGCAGCATTAGCCATATAATAGAATCCAACGTCAAGTGAGACATTCTTTTTTTCAGAGTAAGACAAAATTAAATAAGAGTGAAGAGATGAATTAATTGCAAATACTACGGCGAATGTTAGTAAACCTATGATTATTGTGGTTGTTATATCAACCCCCGATTGGCTGGCTATCAGCATAACCAATGGGCAGGCTAACAAAACCATGGCTGCTTTGGTCGCTGTATGGCCATCAGGGGCATTAGCAGGATGACTAAAACCAAGTAGTTTGGGGGTAGATGACTGGATAAAACCATACAGAATAATCCAGCTTGCCATTAATATACCCACTTGAGTATGTCCCCAGTTCAGCGATGATTGTAAGTAAACCGGTAAAGCAATGACAAACCAGATATCACGTGCACCGAATAAAAATAATCTGGCAGCGGATAGATAATTAATATTTCTGCTTTTGGAAAATAGTTGTTTAAATTTAACCTTATGCTTTTTAATAAATAATTGATTCGGAAGTAAAACAAAGCAGATACTGCCAATAATCATTAATCCTGCGGCCATTAATAATAAAGACTGCTGATAGCCAAATAACGACAACAAGATACCTCCCATAAAAAAACCAACACCTTTGAGTGTATTTTTTGAGCCGGTGAGTATCGAAACCCATTGAAATAATCGACCCTGTGCATTTTCAGGTAGTAATAATTTCAGGCTGCTTTTAGCACTCATTTTGTTGAGGTCTTTGGCGATACCGGAAATTGCCTGGACAAACATTACATAGGCTACTGAGAGGTAGTCTTCCAGGCTAAGTAAATAGAGTGAGAGAATCTGTAGAATCAGTCCGCTAAAAAGTGTTTTATTAAGTCCATACCGGGTAGCTAGCCAGCCGCCAAACAGATTGGTAACAACACCAAAAAACTCATAAAAAAGAAAAAGAGAGGCAATTGCTATTGCACTGTATCCTAGTTGATGAAAATACAACACAACCAGCATTCTCAGTGCACCATCAGTCAGGGTAAAACCCCAGTAAGCAGCAGTAACCGTTGCGTAGCTTTTGATTGGACTCACCTGAATATTCCCCAAATTAGTTTATCAACAATGCTAATTGATATGACTGGCAACCATTTGAGTGATATCTTTCATTCGCTCCACATAATTTATTTCATTGTCATACCAGGCAAGGATCTTGATCATATCGTTTTGAATTACCTGGGTTGATAAGCCGTCAATAACCGCGGAGCGTTTATCATCTTTATAGTCAACAGATACCAATGGTCGGGATTCATAACCAAGAATATCTTTAAGTGAGCCCTGCGCCGCTTTCTGAAAGGCTTCGTTTACTTCTTCCGGGGTGGTTTTTTTTGTTGTACGAACTACAAGATCGACCAGTGATGAGTTGACGGTTGGTACTCGCACTGCTAACCCATCCAGTTTACCTTCAAGTTCAGGAAATATCTTCATAATGGCTGTTGTTGAGCCTGAAGAGGTAGGGATTAGAGATTCCGCGCATGAACGTGCCCGTCTAAGATCTTTGTGATGGTTATCGATGATGGTCTGGGTATTGGTTATATCGTGAATGGTTGTCATCGCACCTTGCTCGATACCAAAATTTTCCAACAGCACCTTTATTACTGGCGCGAGGCAGTTAGTGGTGCAGGATGCGGCTGTAATTAAATGATTTTTTAGCGGATCATACAGATGCTGATTAACACCATAGGCAATATTTAGTGTACCTGCGTCTTTTACCGGGCAACTGACTAATACTTTTTTCACACCTTGCTTAAATACGGGATCAAACAGTGAAGTTTGGCGGTATTGACCACTACAGTCGACGAGCAGATCCGCTTGTTGCCAGTCGGTTGTAGAAATATCACTATTTTGGGTGAATTTTATATTTTGCTGTTCGATTTTTATTTGATTTCCCGAAACCGAAATATCTTCAGTCAAAAACTTTCCGTGGACTGAATCAAATGCGAGTAAGTGCGCACTAGAGTTAATATCTCCTGATGGTTCATTGATATGGCAGATCTTGATACCGGGGGTGTTCCAAAGCGTACGCAAAAATAACCGTCCCATTCGGCCGAAGCCGTTGATTGCAACAGTGAAAGACATTGAAATTCCTCAAATAAAATATTAGTTAGTTAAATGTTATCAGCCAATGTTCCCTGTTATCTCCAATACCTGAAATAGTGTATCGACATCGGCTGAACGATAACGAGCAATTATGAAACCTGGATGACAAAACATCGAAACTGGTCTTATTCTTCTCCAGCGGGTTGTTCTGGGTGATCCGGATCTGGTAATTTGTCAAAGTCATACCAGGTTTTGAGTTTATCAATTAATTCTTCCACGCCTAGTTTGCTTGTTGCGGAAAGCACCTGGCTTGAAATATCACCTGAAATTCTCATCAGCTGCTTATTGGCGGCTAATAGAGCTG
>CBDUHU010000477.1:0-3692 GCA_965366725.1 uncultured Kangiellaceae bacterium | reverse complement strand
GAGTTGATTGGGATACTTGAAGATGATCCTAATCAATCAAAAGGTGAGTTTGTGGTGCTTGTCAAAGGGGCCGAAAAGAAGTCCGCTGAACTTTCTGAGAATACTCAAAAGCTGGCACTATTGCTGGCTGAATCATTACCAGGTAAAAAGGCGGCTAAAATTGCCGCAGAAATGTATGGTGATAAGAAAAATAAAATCTATCAATTTTTGCTCACCAGGGGAGAGCAGAGTGAATAATTGTTGATGAGGTATCGCTATCAATTATGATCTTTGTTAAGATCGCCGCCGGGTCGACTGGGCAGACGCTGTTGAATTGCTTTCTTCGGAACTTGGTTAAGTGGAGGAAAGTCCGGACTTTATAGAGCAGAGTGCCAGGTAACGCCTGGGGGGCGAAAGTCTACGGAAAGTGCCGCAGAAAATATACCGCCGGGTTTATATTTGAATCAGGTAAGGGTGAAAAGGTGTCGGTAAGAGCGCACCGCGCTAATGGTAACATTAGTGGCAGGGTAAACCCCACTCAAAGCAAAGCCAAATAGGGTTCCTATGAGTATTTCGATACTTTAAGGCGTGGCTCGCGTTGGAACCGGGTAGGCTGCATGAGCGTAATGGTGACATTGCGCCAAGATGAATGACTGTCCCTGACAGAATCCGGCTTATAGGTCGACCCACAAAAAAAGATCGCTTCGTTCATTCCGAGCGGAGCGATCGCTTATATCCGGCAACAGGCTTGTTGAGTGGTTATTGAGCTTTTTAAATATGGGTTAAACCCCTACCAGCTTTTTGATACTTCCAACAACTGCATCGCCTTTAAATGGTTTAACAATCCAACCCTTAACTCCAGCTGCTTTTCCTCGCTCCTTCATTCTTGGATCGCTTTCTGTTGTCAGCATTATAATGTTGACAGTCTGGTTGCCCAGTTCGTTACGAACTTTTTCAACCATTGTCAGGCCATCCATATTCGGCATATTTACATCTGAAATAATAAGTTTGATGGCTGAATCTCCACGTAATTTATCTAATCCGTCTTTTCCATCAACAGCGACCGCGACTTGTAATCCATGTTGCTGCAAAAACGAACTGACTTCATTGCGAACAGTTGCAGAATCATCTACGACTAAAATATGCGCCATAATTTATTATCCTCACTCTTAAAATAGTTCTAACTCACCGGAATCGACCAAATCACTGACTGTCTGGTCTGATTCCTTGAATGCTTCCGGTCGCCAATCCAGATTAAAAATCAGCTTTTGATAGATGATGATACTGGGGCATCCTGTCCTTTTATCATTGATGGTATATCGAAAACAGAGCTGTGGCTCTGATGTGCCAAATGAAATACATTTTTCCATATGATTGATCAGGATCGGAACCTGGGTCTTGACGGTTACTTCCTGATCACATGATGATTGGAAAAGTCTGGCTCTGATCCCGCCCCAGATTAAATTTGTCAGTTCATTTAACAAACTATTAACTTCGCGTAGTCCTGGATCATCATTTGGTAAATGAGTTTTGCCGTTAGCTATCATATCAACAACTTCTGACTTGGTTGTTTGCAACATCATATATCCGCGACACCAGTCACTCTCAAGTGGAATCATGCTGAAAAGTTCGCCATAGATAATGTTATCTTTGATTAAATAGGGCGGATCACAAGTCACTTCAATATCAAATATATTTGATTGAAATGCTGATTGAGATATCTCTTGAATTCCCCGAATTAAAGGGATAGGGTAAAAACGAGTGAACAAATGCTCATCTACCAGATGGGTTAACCTTTCGAGATCATTTATTGTATAGTATTCACAAAATGTGGTTGATTCGACATCACTTTCTTTCAATTTTTCTTTGCGGATAAAAATAGGTAATTCTGGGCGCTGGTGGTGGATTTTTTCCCCAAGCAGGGTTCCAGATATCACATTATCGTCAGTGCTTTCAGAGAGAAACACTGCTCCTAAATCAGTATTGCTTTGCAGGAGTTCTAACACACTATCAGTATTGCCTTTTAATCCAATTAAGCCTTTTTGAGCAAAAAACTCTCGAAGATTTACAATTGCTAGCTCTGAGCTTTCAATAATAAGTACTTTACTTTGAATATGGTTATTTTCCATTCAGCTGAACCTTTGCTGTGATGTGCATAAGCCTGATCGTTCAATTGGGTTTATCTGTACAAGTTAAAATATAATTTAAAAAGTAATATGGTTTACTATCTTCAATGCTCTAACTGAAAATTTGCCTGAGTAAGTACTTCTATTTTACAAAGATAGTCTGAAAAACGGCCCTTATCCAGTTTTCAACAGGATTTGACAATAATTAAAAGGTGTGGAGATTCTTGCTCACAAGATGTTGCGAATTTGACTTCAAACTCAACAAAATTATCAGCTATTTGTTTATAACTGAACTAATTGTTCTTCGACGCGGCTTATATAAGCAATATCGTCCGGGGCATCAGGCTCTTCTGGATTAGTTTTCTGTTGGAATTTGAGGCAAGTCAAAGGTGAGAAACAGGGGAAAAGAGCTTATCCCTAAGCGTTGCTTTGTATCTATGCTGTCTCCATTAAGCTAGCCTGATAGCTAGCTTTTGCTTAGCAGTTTTGCGGTTGCTTTTATTAGTGACTCAGGGTTAATTGGCTTTAAAAGCCAGAGTTTTGCACCTGATTTTTTGGCCTGGATAATCGCATCACTATCACCACTGACCAGTATACAGGGTATATTTTCAAACTTTTCATGACTTGTTATTTTATCTAAAAGTTCAAGTCCGCTAATTCCGGGCAGGTTTACATCAGTAATAATAAGATCGATTTTTTTGTTACAGATTTCTTTCCACGCTGATTCACCATTTTCGGCTAACTGTAATGTGTGAAGTGGGGATAAAATATTGGAATATATTTGTCTTGATATTGGGGAGTCGTCTACAGCTAATATTATTGCCACATTGAATCCTATATCTCTGATTATTCTTGTCAGTTTGTTCCTAAGTATAACACTAATTAGTCGTTGCTTTGCATATTATCAGGAATATCGCTTTGCCAGAAACATTACAGAAACAAGACTTTTGAAGAGTGAGTTCAAAGTGTTCTTTTTTGCTTGCTTCATTTAGTTTTTCGGGATTTAAGCCATATCGAAGAACACCGATTTTAACATTATCGATGATCAGCGGGCTAACGAACTCAATCAATGAAACATCATTAGCTGCATATGACTTAAAGGTCGCTTTGGGTTGTACTAATGCCCATTGATAATTGATATCGGCTGTTGTCGTCATCTTGAAGCTGAGCAAACTAATGGTAAGAAGCAAGATAAAGCGATAGCTGGAGCCGAGTTTAATCATTAGGTTTGCGTCTGGACTTCTTATTTTTTTGACCATATAATCCTGTTGTTCACTTGGCTACTTCAACTGAGTATAGTCATTCTTTTAAGCGATACTAGTTGCTGTTTTAAGTGGCAAAATCGATTGTCTTCCAAGAGGATAAATCGTAAATATTTAGTTAAAAATATTGTAGTTGCTATAGAAGTACTGACTCTTTAGCCTGTTGAAACAAGTTAATTGGTCATTCTTATCAGAAAAGGCGCATTTTCTACCCGCTTTTCACTACAAGTTAATGTATTACATTAACTTTCGCCTCTAACTTCATGAATTAATATCTTATTCAATAATTGACTAAAAGAATATGCTTTTAAACTGTGCTAAGTCT
>CBDUHU010000476.1:0-3698 GCA_965366725.1 uncultured Kangiellaceae bacterium | reverse complement strand
TTTAAAGAGTGTTTTCTGGGGACGGAAAAAAGAGCGTATACCAGAGCAACCACATCACAACGTTGTGTTAGAGCCGGTGGTAAACATAATGATCTGGAAAATGTTGGCTATACCGCACGCCATCATACATTTTTTGAAATGCTTGGTAATTTTAGTTTTGGTGATTATTTTAAGCAGGATGCAATTCGTTATGCCTGGGAGTTTTTAACTGAAGTTCTGGGATTACCGGCGGAAAAGCTTTGGGTTACTGTCCACAAAGATGATCAGGAGTCTGAAGATATCTGGTTTAACGAAATGGAGATTGATCAAACTCGTTTTTCAAGACTAGGTGATAAAGATAACTTCTGGTCAATGGGGGATACTGGACCTTGCGGCCCTTGTAGTGAAATCTTTTATGATCATGGTGAAGATGTTGCAGGTGGTCCTCCAGGAAGCCCTGATGAAGATGGTGATCGTTATATTGAAATCTGGAATCTGGTTTTCATGCAGTTTAATCGCAATAAAGCAGGCGAAATGACTCCATTACCCAAACCATCAGTTGATACTGGTATGGGTTTGGAGCGAATTGCCGCGGTAATGCAACATGTGCATAATAATTATCAGATAGATCTGTTTTCAAACTTGATTGCTGTTATTGCTAACAAGTTGAATATTGAAGATCATTCTAATCAATCTCTTCGCGTAATCGCCGATCATATTCGTTCCTGCTCATTTATGATTATGGATGGAGTAACTCCGGGTAATGAAGGCCGGGGTTATGTGCTAAGAAGAATCATCCGCAGGGCCGTCAGACACGGCAATAAGTTAGGGGCGCAAGAACCTTTCTTTAACCAGCTGGTTGATGGACTGATCGCTGAAATGGGCACGGCCTACCCTGAACTTGCGGCTAAAAGAGATTATATTGTCAACAACCTCCTAATTGAAGAACAGCAATTTGCACGCACTTTGAATAATGGAATGAGGATCCTCGACAATTATATTGAGCAAATGAATGGCACTGTAATTGATGGCGAAATTGTCTTCAAGCTAAAAGACACCTACGGTTTTCCCGATGATCTTACCGCAGATATTGCCCGCGAAAAGAATCTGACAATTGATAAACCTAAATTTGACCAATTGCTTGCTCAACAACAGGCGAAGGGAAGACAAAAAACCGGTTTTGATACTGATTATAACGATACTATCGAAATGGATGGCGAAACCCAATTTACCGGTTATGAAGAGTCTGTAACCCAAACCAGAGTGACTGAAATATTAGTCGATGGTGGTAAAGTTGATGCTGTCACCAGTGGAACCGAAGCGAGCATTATTCTTGAACAAACGCCTTTTTATGCAGAGTCGGGCGGACAGGCCGGAGACAAAGGGCTGTTGGTTGGAGAAGGCTTTGAGTTTGAAGTTAGAGATACAGTTAAGGTGCAAGAGGTATTTTTACACAAAGGAATTGTTCGTGATGGAACAATTCAGGTAGCTGAGCAGGTTGAGGCGAGAATTAATCGAACGGAGCGTGCTGATACTGCACTCAACCATTCGGCAACCCATTTGATGCATGCCGCCTTAAGAAATATATTAGGTGAACACGTTCAACAAAAAGGTTCTTTGGTTGATAGTCAAAGATTAAGGTTTGACTTTTCACACCCGGTTGCGATTTCACAGGAAGAACTGTTTAAAATTGAAAAACTGGTTAATTTGCATATTCGTCAAAACCATCCGATTGAAACTCGTCTTGCGTCAATTGATGAGGCCAAGAAGTTGGGGGCAATGATGCTGTTTGGTGAAAAGTATGGCGAAACCGTCCGAGTTCTTTCTATGTCGCCATTTTCTGTAGAGTTATGTGGTGGTACTCACGCTGAAAGAACGGGTGATATCGGCGCTTTTAAGATTATTAGTGAACAGGGAATTGCCTCTGGAGTAAGACGAATTGAAGCAATTACCGGTGAAAGTGCGATTGAATATACTCAAAAGCAGGGGTGGTTGATCAACCAGTTAGCATCATCACTAAAAACCGATCGTTTATCATTGAGTGAAAAAGTTGATCAGTTAATTGTTAAATCCCGTCAACAAGATCGTGAAATTGATAAATTGAAAGATAAAATTTCATCCTCTCAAGGAGGAGACTTGCTGAGTCAACAAATTAAGATCGGCGATATAAACCTTCTCGCTGTTAAGGTTGAAGGGGTTGATAGTAAGTCATTACGTAACTTAAGTGATCAGTTAAAGAGCAAGCTGGGGTCTGGCGTGATTGCACTTGCAGCTGAAGTTGATGGAAAAATTAGCCTGATTACCGGGGTTACCAAAGATTTAACCCCGCGATACCATGCTGGCAATTTGATGAAAGAGCTTGCAAGTCGACTTGATGGAAAGGGGGGAGGACGTCCCGATATGGCGCAAGGAGGGGGAACCAATCTCGCTCAATTAAATGCCACGTTAGAATGGGTTAAAGATTGGGTATCTGCTCAATAATCAATCGCTTATAGACGTTTTTAGAAATAAAATTAATACAGTGACTATGAAATAGTCTATTGTTATAATTGCGCACCATTTTTGTAGGGACCAATAATTCGTAAAGGACGCGCCTCAATTGAAAGCCAAATTTTTTAAGGAGATTGGCAATGTTAATTTTAACTCGTCGTGTAGGCGAAACCTTGATGATAGGTGATGAAGTCACCGTAACTGTGTTAGGTGTGAAGGGTAATCAAGTCCGTATTGGTGTTAACGCACCAAAAGAAATATCTGTGCACAGAGAAGAGATCTACATGCGAATTCAGCGTGAAAAAGAAATGGGTTCGGGTGAAGAATAACCAGTATTTTGCAGTAGAGATATAGAATCTGATTTTTTTGAAAAAAGCTGTTGCATTTTAACTTGGATCAGGTACTATTCTCCTCCGCCGAAACACAGCAATTTAATTGTTAATATTTGGAGAGATGGCCGAGCGGCTGAAGGCGCTCCCCTGCTAAGGGAGTATGGGTTTTATAGCCCATCGAGGGTTCGAATCCCTCTCTCTCCGCCATTAACAACTGATGATTAAATCGCTGTCTTTGGTTGTTAAAAATCTAGCTAATTTGATAAAGTTTTTATCTGAAATATTATAAGAATTTTATTGACATTGGATAGAGCGGTAAGCATAATACCGCACCCTTTGATGCAACGCACCAAAGATACCAAATGCGCATGTAGCTCAGCTGGATAGAGTACCTGGCTACGAACCAGGCGGTCGGAGGTTCGACTCCTTCCATGCGCGCCATATCAACGAAGGCTTAGTCAGAAATGACTAAGCCTTTTTTGTTTCTTGCGACAAGTTTACGACAACTTTTGTTTGATTACTTGAAGTGAGTAGTGCCTGTATTAGCAGTTGTTCAATATCACTCTGAATTATCGTCTCTACAACATCTATTTGCTCTTTTTCTTAATTGTGTCATCGTCGTCATTTGCATATCCTAAGAGTGCTTTATCAAGGTAAAGCAATAATATCTGTTGTCCCTTTTTCTTTTTCGGTTGTTAATCTATATCACTTTTTTATAGGATAGAATCGCATAGTATGCGACATTGAAAGGATATAGCTGGAGCTTTATTATGAGTAAATTTTCGATAACTGTGTCTGATGATCCGGGTAAATAAGTATAAGAAGCGATTATAGGCAGGCATTTTGATAATACCAGTGAGTACTTTTGTCATTGAGTCTGTCAAGATCTATTCTGTG
>CBDUHU010000475.1:0-3703 GCA_965366725.1 uncultured Kangiellaceae bacterium | reverse complement strand
TAACGCGAAATTGCACACATAAAAACAAAAAACAGGTGAAATTTCTGATAGTTATGGCTATTATTTAAAGTAAATACGCACAATTAGCCTGTAACTGGATAAAATTGATAGGAAAATTAGAATTATGCTGGCAAATTTATTCGGCTCTAAAAAGACTTCTTTAGTTGGGATAGATATTAGCTCGACTGCCTGTAAATTGCTTGAACTGGGTAAGGTCGGTTCTCGTTATCGGGTTGAAAGCTATGCGGTTGAACCTCTGCCTCAGGAAGCGATGGCGGATCGTGATATTCGCGATCCTGAAGTTGTGGGAGAGGCGTTAAAGCGTGTTATCAGTCGCTCAGGCACAAGTCTTAAGCACGCAGCAGTCGCCGTAGCAGGTTCATCAGTTATTACCAAAACCATTCAGATGGATAAGGGGTTGACTGAAGATGAAATGGAAAATCAAATAGAAGTTGAAGCTGACCAGTATATCCCTTACCCGCTAGAAGAAGTTGCCCTGGATTTTCAAGTCTTGGGCGAGTCGGAAAAAGTTCCCGATAAAGTTGATGTGTTGCTAGCTGCCTCGCGATCTGAAAATGTTTATAGCAGAGTAGACGCTTTAGAGTTAGCTGGCTTAACAACCAAAGTCGTTGATGTTGAGGCTTATGCAATTGAGCGTTCATTTAAATTATTGGCAAATCAGCTACCTGATCAGGGAGAAGGGCAAATTATTGCGGTTGCTGATATCGGCGCAACTAATACCAGTCTTAGTGTGATGGAAGATTTTAATACTATCTACACCAGAGAGCAGACATTTGGAGGCTCCCAACTCACCGAAGAAATACAAAGAAGATATGGATTATCTTTTGAAGAAGCCGGAATGGCGAAAAAGCAGGGCGGATTACCAGATGATTACGAGCCCGAAGTGTTAGAGCCATTTAAAGAGGCAATTATCCAGCAGGTTAGTCGTTCATTACAGTTTTTTTATGGCTCCAGCCAGTATGGCGAAGTTGACCACATTGTTCTGGCTGGTGGATGCTCTATTATTGATGGGTTGGAGGAAATGATTGAAGAGCGACTGGGAACTACAGCATCAATTGCTAACCCCTTTGCGGACATGTCACTTTCCTCTAAGGTTAATGCTCAGGCACTGAGTTCTGATGCCCCTTCTCTTGTTATCTGCTGCGGCCTGGCTTTGAGGAGTTTTGACTAATGGCAAATATTAATTTACTTCCCTGGCGTGAAGAACGTCGCCATGAAAAGCAACGTCAATTTTTGAGTGTGCTCGGTTTAGTCGCAGTACTTGGCGTCGTTTGTATGTGGTCTATGTATATTTATTACGATAACAAATTAGAAAATCAACGAGGAAGAAACAGTTTCTTGCAGACTCAGGTACGTAAGCTGGACTCGAAAATTAAAGAAATTGAAAGTCTTGAAAAAGAGCGCCAGCAATTGGTTGAACGGATGACACTGATTCAGGATTTACAAAAAAGTCGTCCTCAGGTTGTCCATCTGTTTGATGAGATAGTGACGACAATGCCTGAAGGAGTGAACCTGTCTTCAATAGAGCGAAAAGGTGATAGTCTGGAACTTCATGGCGTTTCAGAATCCTCTCCTAGAATATCTAATTTTATGCGGAATATAGCAACTTCCAAATGGTTGGAGCAGGGCACACTTGATGCCATCAATATTGATAAAGAATCAGGAACAAATCGTAAAAACTTTATCCTCAAGACTAAAGTAAGCTCACCTTCAGCTGGTGATGGGGAGACAGAATAATGGATCTTAAAGCTCTTAATGATTTTGACATTAATGATGTCGACTTTAATAACATGGGTTCCTGGCCTATTGCGGCAAAAGTTGTTGTTTCTGCGCTAGTGTTCGTGGTTGTCCTGTTTGTCGGCTATAAACTTTTTGTTAGCGATCAGGACGCATTGTTAATAAAGATAGAAAAGAAAGAAATTGAATTGAAAATAGAGTTCGAAAAAAAGCAGGGAAAAGCGGTTAATCTGGAAGACTACAAACGTCAGATGAAGACCATTCAAGAAAGCTTTAAAACTCTATTACAACAACTACCCAAATCTAGTGAAATGGCTGGTTTGCTTGAAGAGCTTTCTTATGCCGCAACTGGAGCAGGCTGCGAAATGGAGAGTGCTGACTTTCTCGACGAAAAAGCTTCTGAGTTTTACGCAGAAAAACCAATTTCATTAGTCGTTAAGGGAGGGTATCACCAGCTTGCTGACTTTGTTAGTCGAATATCCAGGCTTTCCCGAATTGTGACTTTACATGATTTTTTAATCACTGTCGGCGATGGTGAAGTACCTTCTTCACCTGGTGAAAAAATGTTAACAATGACAGTTAAAGCAAAAACTTATCGTTCTGATTCGGAGGAAGAGTAAGATGCTAAAAATAAATGCATTTTTATCTTTTTCGAAAGCTAAAGGTCTTTTAATTGCCTCGTTCGCTATCTTGTTATCATCCTGTTCAAGTAATACTGATGATTTGAGTGAGTGGGTGACCCAAATAGAAGCAAAGCCTCCGGGAAGAATAGAACCTATGCCAGAGGTTAAAGAATATAAGCCTCATGACTATTCTTCCAGCCATATGAAAAGCCCTTTTTCAGAATTGGAACCAGAACTTGAGTCACAACTACAAGCGTTACATGATGGTTGTAATGATTCAGTTCAACCGGATAGTTCACGGCGTAAAGAAGAGCTTGAACGCTTTTCGATTGACTCAATGGAAATGGTTGGGTCGCTTAACAATAGCGATAAGTTGTGGGGATTGCTCAGAATGACTGCTGGGGCCAGCAAAGGTAAGATTGAACCGGTAACTATTGGTAGTTATTTGGGAATTAACCATGGTCAGATTGTTGCCATTGATGAACAACAGATAGAAATTTCAACTTTGGTTCCCGACAGTAAGGGTTGCTGGGAGAAAAGAACCATATATATGCCGTTAGTTCAATAATGGCAGGCTCGGAGAGTAATGATGATTGATTGGGGCAATATGATTAAACTTAACGTAATTTCAGGAGCAAGGGAAATGTTTACCCGCCAAATAAAGATAACTCTATCTGTGATTATTGCGTGTTTGAGCACCACAGTTGCTGCGACAGAAATACAAGATATCAGTTTCAATGTTATGCCTGGGGATAAAGTAGAACTGAGAGTCAAAATGGATTCTCCGCCGCCACCGTTTAAAGAAATTACAACAGAAAACCCAGCCAGAATCTGGATGGATTTTGATGGTGTTTCAAGTGGATTGAAAAGAAAGACTCACAGTATTGGGGTTGGTGCAGCAAGAAGCATTACTGCAGTAGAAGCTGGTGGCAAAACTCGTCTAGTGGTTAATCTGGTTGAAATGACTCCCTACACTTCTCGAATAGAAGGCAATGAACTGGTTCTTACCGTTGGTCATGGCCAGGCAACAGCATCGACAGGTGGTTTTAGCAGTTCAAACTCGGCGAACCAAAAGAGTGAAAAACAATCGGAAGACGATATCTCTGGAATTGATTTCAGGCGTGGTGAAGCCGGTGAAGGGCGCATCATTGTTGAACTTGCAAATGCTAATGTTGGAATTGATTTGCGTCAGGAAGGGAGAACGGTGCTTGCCGACTTTATTGATGCAACCATTTCTGATGATTTAATCCGTAAGCTTGATGTTGTCGATTTTGCAACTCCGGCAAAGTTAATTTCAACAACCCAGGTTGGCGGAAATATAC
>CBDUHU010000474.1:0-3704 GCA_965366725.1 uncultured Kangiellaceae bacterium | reverse complement strand
ATTAAATCTGGTTTTGGCTGAAAAAAGCTGGGATGAAGCAAAAGAAATACTTTCGAAAAGATATAAGGCTGCAATGCGCCGTGTTTCACAGATAAAAAGTGAAGATGTATTTAGTTATTTTATGAATGCCTATGCCAACACAGTTGATCCGCATACCTCTTATTTCTCTCCACGAACAGCAGAAAATTTTAACATTGATATGAAACTTTCCCTTGAAGGGATTGGCGCGGTTTTGCAGTCAGATGATGTTTACACAAAAATTCGACGCATTGTTGAAGCTGGTCCAGCGGATAAATCGGGTGAGATTAAGGTAGATGACAAAGTTATAGCCGTTGGACAAGATAAAGAGCCAATGGTTGATGTAGTTGGCTGGAGACTCGATGATGTGGTTGATTTAATTCGTGGAGATGCTGGCAGTACTGTGCGGCTGGAAATAGAACCGGCTAATAGTAGCGTTGCTGGCAAAACCAAAACAATCTCAATTGTTCGTGAGCAGGTTAAACTGGAAGAACAGGCTGCAAAGTCTGAAATTATCGAAATTGATATCGATAATAAAGTTCAACGGATCGGTGTTATTGATCTTCCCAAGTTTTACGTTGATTTTAAAGCCAGATATGAAGGCAAAAAAGATTATCGCAGTACCACCAGAGATATCAGAAAATTAATCACCGAAATGAAACAGGACAAGGGGATTGACGGATTAATTATTGACTTAAGATCAAATGGTGGGGGAGCCCTGGATGAAGCCAGAGATCTAACGGGATTGTTTATTGATAAAGGGCCTGTCGTTCAAGATAGAAACCGCCGCGGCCATGTAAAGATATTGAGTGATACTGATGAAGGAACCACGTGGGATGGACCTTTAGCTGTATTAGTTAATGGTTCAAGTGCTTCTGCATCAGAAATTTTTGCCGGTGCTATTCAGGATTATGGTAGAGGACTAATTGTTGGTGAGCAAACCTTTTGTAAAGGAACTGTGCAAACTGTACTTGATTTAAACCAACAGGTTCGATCCGAAGATAATGGTTTTGGTGCACTAAAACTTACGATTAATAAGTTTTATCGTATTACCGGTGAAAGTACTCAGATGAAAGGTGTGGTACCTGATATTGCCTTTCCTGATCCATTTTCAAGAGATGCGTTTGGTGAAAAGAGTTATGACAGTGCTTTGAAATGGGATGTTATTGAAGCGGCTGATTATCGTAAAACTGGTGATTTAAGCAGTTATATCAAACCGTTAATTAGTCGGCACGAATAAAGAATCAAAACAGATAGAGAGTTTCAGTACTTAATCGACGATATCAGAGAGTTAAACATTCGACGTGCTGAAAATAAAGTTAGTCTCAATATCGCAGAAAGGGAAGATAAACGTAAACTGGATAAAGAGAAGCAATTAAAAAGAGAGAATGAGCGACGCGTTGCGATTAACAAGAAACCAATTCTGCAAATTGATGAGGATACTGAACTGACCGAGCCAGAAGATAGTAAGCTTCAGGAAACTGCTCAGATTCTACTCGATTATATTTCAATCAAAACAAATGACAGTATGGAGAAAATTGCTGAATTGAATAAGAAAAGTTAAGACGAGTAATTTGGCTAAACACTTTCTACGATTAAGGGGCTTTAAGCCCCTTAATCGTTTCTAGTAGATGAAAATGAATCATTCTTGTTAAGACATAACATCAAGTTATTTGGCAATCAATTTATCTAGCTCATACAATTCACCTTTTTTCCATATCATTAAATTAGGTTTACTATGAAGTCTATACCTGAAATTCGACAAAGAAGTTTGATTACTGCGATTAAAACACCGTTTAATGAGCAGGGAAAAGTTGATATCAGCGCATTTGATTACCTGATTGAGACTCAGATACAAAACCAGGTTGATGGAATTATCGTTGGTGGGACTACCGGTGAAGGGCACCTGCTTGACTGGGAAGAGCACTTGATGCTGATTGCTCACGCTGCGAGTCATTATGGAGAACAACTCTTAATTATCGGTAATACTGGCAGTAATAATACACGTGAAGCAATCAAAGCAACCGAATATGGATTTGCCTCAGGAATGCATGCTGCGTTACAAATCAATCCATATTACGGTAAAACAACTCAGCAGGGCGTGGAAAGGCATATAAAGATCGCTTTAGATATCGGTCCTGCGTTTATTTATAATGTTCCTTCAAGAACAGGTCAGGATATTTGTCCAGACACCATTTACCGACTTTCAGAGCATGCTAATTTTATTGGTGTAAAAGAATGCGTTGGAAACTCCCGAATTGCCGAGCTTGAAAGTAATGGAATTGCCTGTTGGTCTGGAAATGACGATGAGTGCTTTGAATCAAGACATCGATTTAATAGCCACGGCGTAATTTCGGTGGTTTCGAATATTGTGCCCGGCTTAATGAGAAAGTTAATCGATAAAGATGATTTGACAGCCAATGAAGCGCTCTCACCGCTTATAAACTGGCTTTTTAGCGAGCCTAATCCTATTTGTCTGAATACTGCGCTAGCAATGCTAGGTGCGATTAAACCAGTATTCCGTTTACCCTACTTACCATTAACAGTGGCACAACAAGAGCAGGGAAAAGCTTTACTTGAACAGTTCACTCGAGATCTTTTACCAGGAACAGGAGCCATTTCAATTTTGGACCCTGATAAATGCAAGGTGTTGGTTTAGTTTAATCTGTGGCTGCCGGTGTTTTCCATTTAGTTCTCCACTCATTACATACTCAATCGGCTAGTTAGCAGAGCAATCTGCTTAGGATAAACTGGCCACCATCTTAAAATCAGATTAATCAATCATTGACTAACCATCACTAATATTGAATGATATTTTCTAGCTGCTTCGTTGAACAATCAGAGGGCATTAATGAAAGGGTCAATTCAACAACTAACCAAACTGGCAATTGCATTTATTGGTGGTTTTCTGTTCCACATCGGATACCTGCAAATCTTCAACCAAGCTGAACAGCCGGAAAATACTGTTGCAAAAGCGCTCTACCAGGAAGAGCTATCCGCCAGTCACCAGCAGTTTGAGGATAATATCTACGAAAGCGAGTTAATTGAGGATATAACAATTTCAGAAAATGACCCACAGAGTTTGCGCGAAGAATTAAAAAGACTCAGAAAAGAAATAGCGAGCTTTAAAAATAGCCAGAAGGAAAAAGAGGCGCAGAAGGCAAGGCAAAGGGAGATCCAGCGTGAAATGATGAAGCATCTGATGTCGAAAGAGTTTAGAAAACAAAATGCGCTGGATAATATTACTAATATCAATAATGAGCTAAAAGGCGTATTAGGTTTATCTGATTCTCAGGCTGAACTTCTG
Source organism: uncultured Kangiellaceae bacterium (assembly GCA_965366725.1). Taxonomy (GTDB): domain Bacteria; phylum Pseudomonadota; class Gammaproteobacteria; order Enterobacterales; family Kangiellaceae; genus Aliikangiella. Next base: position 379 of record CBDUHU010000474.1, on the reverse strand, counting down.
GAAGAATTATTAGTTGCCAAAGTAGAAAATGAAGTAGATTCAATGATGGAGTTAAATAGTGTTGTAAAAGAGCTAACTCGAGAGGAGAGCATTGCACGAAGAAAAGATATGCGCGTAAGCATGGAGGAAGAGAGGAGAGCGTTTGAAGAAAAAATATCAGCAGAGCTGACAACAGAACAAATTGAAAACTATCTTGACTATGAAAAGAAGAAAGTAAAACAACAACACAAAAAAAGCTTACTCTATCGTAAGGCGAAAATACAAAGTTTGATTAGTGATCTGGATGAATATCAGACTGACGAAATTAACCGTTTCTTTGAGGAGTTTGAATCGGTAGTTTCACCGCTAATACTGGCATTAATCAAGTTGATCTTAAAGC
>CBDUHU010000473.1:0-3710 GCA_965366725.1 uncultured Kangiellaceae bacterium | reverse complement strand
TGGTAGGACTTTGTGTTGAACGTTCTTTGGAAATGGTCATTGGTATTTGGGGGATCTTAAAAGCGGGTGCGGCTTATGTGCCGATAGATCCTGATTATCCTGAAAAACACATTGAACATATCCTTGATGATTCAGGTATTGAGATCATACTTACCAGTTCAGAACTACTTTCGGAATTACCATTTGATGAATTGCAAATATTGCCACTTGATGAAGAAATGTGGGAAGGGTTTTTAGGTGATTATTCGCTTGAAAATATTGATCGGGAGTCGCAAGGTTTATCAATAACTAATCTAGCTTATGTGATTTATACATCAGGTTCGACTGGATTACCGAAAGGTGTTGCTGTTGAACATAAAGCTCTGATGCAGTCAACTTTATCCAGGTTTGTTGTTTATCAGGAGTCACCGCGAAGTTTCGCCTTATTTTCTTCTTTTGCGTTCGATAGTTCCATTGTTGGAATTTTCTGGACATTAGTTTCAGGTGGAAAACTTTGTATTGTGGATATTAAACAAGGGTTGGATCTAATGTCGTTCCAAACCTTGATGACAGAAGAACAAGTCAGCCATTTCCTAACACTACCCAGCGTGTATTTGTCTATGTTGTCTGCAGATATACAACCTGGTTCTTCTCTTAAAACAGTTATCGTGGCTGGCGAAGCCTGTGATCAGAATCTAGTAAAACAACATCAGTCTCATGGACAATGGAAGAATCGTAGGTTATTCAACGAATATGGACCCACTGAAGCATGTGTATGGAGTAGTTATTATGATTGCACCTATCATTCAGGTGGAACTGTGCCTATAGGAACGACCGTTCCTCATGCAGAATTATTCGTTCTGGATAACGAACTTCAGCATTGTCCGCTTGGTGTAACAGGGGAACTTTATGTCGGTGGAGATAATCTGGCCCGTGGCTATCTAAATGCTCAGGAGTTAACATCCGAAAGGTTTATTGCGAGCCCTTATCATGATGGTCAGCGCTTATACAAAACAGGAGACTTAGTCCGTTGCATGCCAGATCAAAATGGTCATCCTGGAAACTTAGAATTTATAGGACGTCGTGATCATCAAATAAAAATACGGGGTTTCAGAATTGAATTAGGAGAAATTGAGACAGCGATCGCAGAGTATAAAGATGTATCAGAAGCGGTGGTGCTGGCTAAAACTATTAATTCTTCTCAGAGTTCAAAGCAGCTTGTAGCGTATGTAGTGGTTAATAAAAATAGTAGTGAAACAGACTACAATGAAGCAATGTTTAGAGAGGAGTTGCGAGCCTATCTGAAAAAATCGTTGCTTAACCACAAGATCCCTTCTGTTTTTGTTATGTTAGAAAAATTACCGCTTACATCAAATGGTAAGGTTGATCGTGAAGCCTTACAAGTGAAAGAAGTACCATTGCAATTAACACTACAATACGTTGCACCTAAGACTGATATTGAAAAACAATTGTGTGATATTTGGCAAAGTCTACTAAAGATTAACAAGATTGGAGTAACTGAAAATTTCTTTTCTATTGGTGGTGATTCTATTCAAGCCATTCAGGCTGTGACCAGAGCCGCAAAAGAGGGAGTTGTCTTTACCACTCGTCAACTTTTTGAGAGTCAAACTATTGAAAAATTAGCTTCTCTGGTTACGTTAGATTCACAATCATTAACATCAAAATATGAGACTAGCGACGACAAATTACAGTCAAAAGAATTGACAAATAAATATGAACAATGGAAACAAGGTCAAGCAGATGACTTGATAGCAAAGATGTCTGCGGAAAAAGTGTGGAATAAGTTTCTCGTTGAGAAGGTAACTCCAAGTGACTTTCCGTTAGCGAATATGACGCAAGCACAATTAGATAGCTGGTTTCGAAGTTACCCTAATCTGGAAAATTTATACCCAACGACAGGTATGCAAACAGGGATGCTTTATCATAGTAGTTTGGATGCGAAGGCATATGTTTCTCAATTATCATTAATTTTGAATGGGAAACTTGATTTATGCGCTTTTAAAATGGCATTAGATTCAATTGTCGGCCGTTACGATGTATTTAGAACTGTATTTACAGATGACCATACACATCAATTAGTGTTGTCGAAAGGTAATTTAGACTTCAACCAACTAAATTGGTCTGAATATAGCGAATCAGAACAGCAACAGCGAATAGACCAATTGCTACAACAAGATAAAGAGAAAGGGTTTGACACTAAACTAGCGCCATTAATGCGAGTCACACTGGTAATGCTATCGCAAGAGAAACATTGTTTAATTTGGTCATCTCATCACGCTTTATCAGATGGTTGGTCATTTCCATTAGTATTCAAAGAAATAATTACGCTTTATGATCAAGCAAGTAATGATGCAACAGGTCAAGTTTCTATGTCTACTCTCATGTCAGTATTACCTGAAACTACACCATATGAACATTATATTAATTGGCTTGCGCAACAAGATGAAGAGAAAGCAAGAACATATTGGAGTGACATACTTGCAGGCTTTGATGCTCCAAATCAAATCAATACTGGCAGAAAAACTAACACCCAGTCTAAGAGGGCAAAAAATCAGTGGTTGAAGTTAACTTCTGAAATGAGTGAACAATTGCAGTCTGCTGCGAATCATCATCAGGTTACTTTGAGTACTTTGGTACAAGCCGCCTGGGCATATTTATTATATCACTATAGTGGTGATGAGCATTTAGTTTTTGGTGAGACGGTTTCTGGTCGTCCCGCAGAGATTAATGGCGTTGAACATATGGTGGGATTATTTATCAATAGTCTTCCTGTGGTTGTTAATATTAAACCCGAACAGGAAATTGGAGCTTGGCTTCGTGCAATGCATTTGGCTAGTATTGATAGAGTCGAGAACGGCTTCTTACCTCTGTCAGAAATACAAAAGCTTAGCTCTATAAATAATAAAGAAGGTCGGGAAAGAAATCTGTTTGATTCTCTGATAGTTTTTGAGAATTTTCCAGTTGATTTGGAAATGGAAAAAGCCGCTGTTGGTTCAGAGTTAGAGGTTTCAGATGTAAATGTTTTTGAAGAAACTAACTATGCTTTGACTTTAACCGTGTTGCCTGAACAATCTGATTTAGATACTAATTTAAGCTTTAAATTAGGATATCACTCAGTATACATTGAAGATGCAACTAGCAAACAGATCTTAGCGCATCTAGAGTTGATTTTGAGAGGCTTGTTGGATAAAAACTGTAATACGATAGGTGAGTTACCGATTCTGACAGTGAAAGAAGAACGTCAATTACTGGTTGACTGGAATGATACCTATTCTGATTACCCAAAGGACAAGTGCATACATGAGCTCTTTGAAGAACAGGTAGAGAGCAATCCAGATTCTATCGCAGCTGTGTTTGAACGCCCCGGTTACCCCGATGAATTTTTAACTTATGGTGAACTTAATTCAAAAGCCAATCAGGTAGCTCACTACCTACTTGCTCAGGGCGTAAAGCCAGACTCTTTAGTAGGTTTATGTGTCGAACGCTCTCTGGAAATGGTCATTGGTATTTTAGGCATTGTGAAAGCAGGTGGCGCTTATGTACCTTTGGATCCAAGTTACCCATCGGACCGTTTGAACTATATGCTAGAAGATTCAGGCGCTAAAATTATACTAACCCAAAAACACTTGTTAGAGACTTTGGTCTCAGAGCATCGGACGATTGTCTGTTTAGAGCAGTTTGAAGTTTTTGAAGATTATTCAAAGGAAAAT
>CBDUHU010000472.1:0-3715 GCA_965366725.1 uncultured Kangiellaceae bacterium | reverse complement strand
CTATGGTTTTATACTAATAGTTCAACAGGGTGAGGGTGACTAAGAAAATCCATCGGGCTGGCGCTATAACCGTACGCTCCCGATTGATAGACGACAAATAGATCACCAATCTCGGCTTTTGGTAACGGGTACTTATTCGCAAGAATATCCAGAGGTGTACATAAAGGGCCTACAACTTGTACGGGATCTTCTGCTGGTTGTTGCATTTTGTTGGCTAATGCAACAGGGTAATTCTTACGAATGACCTGCCCAAAATTACCAGATGCAGCTAAATGATGGTGTAATCCGCCATTAATTACCACAAAACGGGTTCCTCGGCTCTCTTTTACATCAATTACTTCTGACACATAAAGACCTGATTCTCCAACAATATAGCGGCCAAGCTCCATTGCTATTTTTGCACAACCGTGATGGTTGCTAAATGTGTCCATCAGTGTTTCCAGTTGGGCTGAGATTGCCGCTAGCTGGATTGGTTTTTCTCCCGCAAAGTAAGGAATGCCAAGACCTCCACCAATATTAAGCGATTTCATGGGAACAGGGGCGTCTGATTGCAACCTATCAGCCAGCTCGAAGATACCCTGATGTGCAGCCATGATTGAGTCAGCGTTCAGATTTTGTGAGCCGGTAAAAATATGCAGTCCACAATAGTCCAGATCAAGCTCCTTAATCTGCTTAAAGGTTTCAGGGATTAGTTCCGCATCAATTCCAAACTGCTGTGCTCCGCCACCCATTTTCATGCCCGAAGATTTTAGTTCAAAATCTGGATTTACCCGCAGGGCAACTTTTGCTCTGATGTTTAACTCATCACTTATTTGTGCTAATAAGCGGAGTTCATTGGCTGACTCTACGTTAACAGTTATCCCACTGGCTACCGCCATTTTAAGTTCTTCTGGTCGCTTACCAGGGCCGGCAAAGCTAATGTTGTGTGCATTCATTCCAGTATTTAGCGCAGTGTGTAGTTCTTTGCCACTGGCAACGTCAAGCCCGTCGACTAACGAACCAATAAATTGGACAACCGCCGGCATAGGATTAGCTTTAATCGCATAGTGCAGTTTAAGCTGCGTGGGTAGTTGCTCACGCAATATATTTATTTTTTTAGCAATGACGCTACGATCATATACATAAAAGGGGGTTTGTCCCGCCTGATGTTTTATCAGGTCTATCGGGCGACCATTAACCAATAGTTGTTCTCCAACAGTTCTAAAGTGATCCATTGGTGAGTGTTTTGGTAATTTTCTATGGGGTTTACTCAAAATCAGTTTCCTCTTCCCGGCAGATTAGCTAAATAAGTGATTATATTTTTCAAACAATAATCGTCGATTAATCTTACCATTGGGGTTTCTTGGAATATCTCTAACCAATTCTATTGCTTTGGGTTGCATAAAGTTGGGCAATTGTTTATGGCAATATTTTATGATTAATTGCCGGTCAAAGGTCGTATTGTTATCTGGCATGATCAACAAGGCCACCGCCTGACCAAGTGTTGGATGGGGTAAGCCTAATGCTACAACTTCTTTGACTGCGTGATGTTGATACAGGCAATCTTCAATCTCAGATGGGCTAATGCGATAGCCAGAAGATTTAATCATGTCATCCTCACGTCCGATAAAGTACAAGTAGCCTTCTTCATCCCTGGTAACAGTATCTCCAGACCATACTGCAATTTCTTCAATTAATCCGCCGCTAATTGTTCGTGGTAATGGCTTGAAGCGAGCTGCTGTTTTTTCCGGCGCATTCCAGTAACCCATTGCCACATGTGGGCCACGGTGGACCAGTTCGCCTTTTTCGCCTGCTTTGCAAAGTTGCCCTTCGGAGTTGATTACAAGGATTTCTGCATCGGGGATTGCTTTTCCCATTGAGGTTGGACGCTTGTTGATTTCATCCGGTTCCAGGTAGGTACTACGAAATGCTTCAGTTAGTCCATACATTAGGAAAGGTTTTGTTGCAGGTAGTTTATCAACCAGTTTTGTTAAAGTAGCCTGTGGCATTGCTCCGCCGCTATTGGTTATATAACGAAGGCTGCGCTGAGATTCTGCTGGCCAATCCAATTCAGCAAGCTGAATCCACAATGGTGGCACTGCTGCGAGTCCAGTTATCTGATGGCTGGCAATGGCGCGAATAATGTCTTTTGGAAATAAATACTCCATTAACACCACAGATGCTCCACTGAGAAATGCCGTTGTTAATTGTGAGAGTCCATAATCAAAGCTAAATGGCAGCACAGCCAATAGTTTATCCTGTGAACAATTGTTCAGGTATTCTGCGACGCTTTTAGCACCGGCTATCAGGTTGTTATGGGAAAGTACTACCCCTTTAGGGTTTCCGGTACTACCCGAGGTATAGAGAATAGCGGCGATATCGTGACTGATCCTTGGAGGAAAAAGAGAGTCGTCTGGGAGCTTTGTAGCTGGTTCACTGAGTGATTGCCAGGCAATACAGCCAGCCGGTAATGTTGCTTCATCACAATCAGTCAATATCACTGTTTTTAATTGAGTAAGTTGGTCAAGGCTGCTGGCTAATTGACGGTATCTTGCCAGCGAAGTAATCAGGATGCTGACCTGACAATCATCTAGAATATATTTAACCTGTGCTGGCTTTAGTAGCGGATTTACCGGAACAAAGATACCGCCTGCTAAAGAGACCGCGTAAAAGCTAACAACTGTTTCAAATTGCTTTGGTAGATAAATTGCTACTCTGGAGTCTCGCTGTAGCCCCTGGCTTTGGATGCTGGCAGCAAAGTCTTCTACCTGCCTTGAAAGCTGATGATAGCTAAGTTGCGTTTCCTTTTGATACAACGCCGGCGCCTCGGGAGTATTGTGCGCTGTTTTTGTTAATGTGTGGTGGAATAGCCTTGGCATTTTTATCTACTGCAAGTGAGCTTTGACTGCCATTTTACCGCAGGAATATCAATTCGTCAGGTATTGAGCACAGGTTATTTTTTTTGCGGCGATAACCAACGCTAATTCGATTGTTTTTTTTGTTGAATATAGCTTTACTTATGACTGACTCATCAGTGTGAGCCAGTTTTATCGAAGTTAACAATTATACTGTCTTAATCATTTGTTCTGGACGGTGTGACAAGTCCGCCGAGGGTCAATAATTTATAAGATATAAATATTATAAAAGAACCGAACATACCTGGCAGTGCCTCTGGAATACTAGTATTGAGTCCCATTTGGCGCCACGTGAAAGTAATTGCAACACCAAAAACCAGCATAATGCATGCTGTGATCTCTGGGATTTTCTGATTTAGAATATTAAGAATCAGCAAGGGTGCAAATGCCGCCGCAAGCATTCCCCATGCGGCAATTACCAATGCAAAGACGCTTTTGTTACCCCACAAAGCAATGCTTAAAACAACCAAAGTAATTAGTATGGTGCCAACCTTTGTTTGCCATGGGTGTTCATTATTTTTTCCACGAACATCTCTGGTCAGTGAGGCTGAGCAACTTAAAACCATTGAGTCAGCGGTTGACATGCTGGCCGCGAATAAACCAGCCAGTATAATACCTACCAGAATCTCCGGAAGTAAAGTCAGGGCGATGTTGGGTAGTGCAAGCTCAGCATCAAAACTACCTGCATCGGGAAGAAAGACCCGGGACATCAGGCCGACACCAAAAGACATAACAAAGAATGTAACATACCAGATTAAATAATAAGTAAGTGATTTATTCATATTTTGTTGCTTGTCAAGACTCATAAACCGAACCATTAT
>CBDUHU010000471.1:0-3728 GCA_965366725.1 uncultured Kangiellaceae bacterium | reverse complement strand
GAGCGGCTGACGCCCGTGATAATGACAACTTTCTCCCTTGTTGTTTAAGGAATAAGAAATTAATAATATGTAAAGTCACAAAAAATGCAATCCAACTGGACGCAGTTACCGGAGATATACTTAATTGTCCAATTTGATAACTGATGGTTGCTAAACTATAAGCCAGAAATGTTGACCAAAGAATCGTAAAGCCAGTCCAGCGACTTCCTGTTTCCTTATAGGTTGCTCCCAGTGCAGAAACACACGGTGAATATAAGAGAATAAACAATAGATATGAAAAAGCACCTAGCGCGCCATCAAAGGAACGTTGCAACACCGCAAAAAGCGTATCAGATACATCCTGATCTTCTGCAATCGCTTTTAAGTCTGAAACTTCACCTACATTCAGCCCAACAGGATCAGACCAACTTTGAGTAATCCCAGCTAGATTTTCTGGAACAGTTAGCCATGCCTGTTCGAGTTTCTGAGATAAACTCAATACCTGCTCAGCTTCGCCTTGTGAGCCTAGCTGGCTTGAATAAAGTGCATCAATGGTACCAACCACAACTTCCTTAGCAAAAACACCGGTAAATATCCCGACAGTTGCAGGCCAGTTATCTTCTTTGATACCCATAGGAGAAAATACTGGTGTAATGGTTTTGCCGATGCTGGTTAATACTGATTTTTCGGTATTTTCATTGCCAAAACTTCCATCCTCACCAAGAGAATTTAAGAAACTTAAAATAACTACAACCACAACAATCAGACGTCCAGCGCCAAGTACAAAAGAACTAAGCTTTTCCCATGTTTTTAATAATACATTTCTTAAACTGGGCAAGTGGTAAGCTGGTAACTCCATAACAAACGGCGTATTTTCGCCTTTTAGGAGTGTATGCTTTAGCATTAACCCGGTAAGCACAGCAACCGCAATCCCAATCAAGTAGATTGCAAAGACCAGGTTTTGGGCGTTTTCCGGAAAAAAAGCAGCAGCAAACAGAATATACACTGGCAAACGTGCACCACAAGAAATAAACGGACTCATCATTACCGTCATAATTCTATCTTTCTGATATTCGAGAGAACGAGTTGCGTATATCGCAGGAACAGTGCACCCCAAACCAACCATCAATGGGATAAATGATTTTCCAGGCAAACCGATAGATTGCATAAAGCGATCCATAACAAATGCGCCTCTTGCCAGGTAACCTGTATCTTCCAACACCGAAAGAAATAAATATAAACTAGCGATAATGGGTATAAATGTCGATACAACTTGCACACCCCCACCGATTCCATTGGCTAATATAGTGACTAACCAGTCAGGAAAACCAATTGAAATCAATAATTCCGAACCACTATCAACCAGAATAGCCCCCACAGATTGATCAAAAAAATCAATAAATGCGCCGCCAAAATTAATCGTAAAAACAAACATCAGATAGGTCACAAACAGGAATAAAGGAATGCCCAGATATTTATTAAGAAATAATTGATCAAGCTTGGCAGATAAGCTGCGTGAAACTTCCCCGTTTTTATGGACACAGCAATCAATCCAATGCAATATTTTTTTAAATCGAGCATCGGCGATTGCAATATCTAAATCTTCTCCGTAATGCGCTTCCAAACGAGTCGATATTGGCAATATCGATTTAGTCAAATCTGCCGGAAGTTTAAATAGCTTATCTTCAAGCACTCTTAGTGCTAACCATTTTGCTCTCAAATTATTTTCTTCCGCATATTCGGAAAGCTCACTGGTCAATTGCTCAAAAGCAGACTCTAATGGCTCCTCAAACTCAAGTCGGAAATCTAACAATGCTGACGGGGAATTTGCATATTCGATTAACAAACTTTTCAGCTGATTAGGGTTCTTTGTCTTATTTGCTGAGAAAGGTATTACAGGACAACCAAGTAGCGTTGATAACTCGTCAACATCTATAGTGACCTTATTTTTATTTGCGACGTCCACCATATTTAACAGAATAACCAGCGGTTTCCCTATTTCGAGCAACTGGGTTGTTAAATAAAGATTTCTTTCTATATTTGATGCATCAATGATATTGACGATTAGATCAGGATCAGGAGATAGAATGTAGTCACGGGCAACTTTTTCATCAAGCGCCACAGACTCATCGACGACATCCAGTGAATATGTACCGGGTAAATCAACAACTTCTACTTTTTGCTTGTCCTGGTGAAAATATCCGCTTTTTTTCTCTACGGTTACACCGGGCCAATTACCTACCTGATGGCGAGAACCAGTCAACAAATTAAAAACTGTCGTTTTACCGCAATTAGGATTACCGCATAACGCTATAGTGGGCAGCTTTGACATCTGATAGGGAACAACTCTGTTAGAAAACTTTTAACTGATTTCTGGCTTTAAAAAAACCAAAACAACTATAGAAAGTATTAAGAAATTATTTAATTTGAAGCTAGGCAACAGCCCCTAGCAACTCAACCTGTATACCTTGCGCTTCATTTTTACGCAAACTAAGCGAAAAGCCTCTAAGTGATAGTTCTAGCGGTCCGCCCATTGGCGCTTTACGAGTCACATCAACTTCAATACCAGGAGTTAATCCCATAGAAAGAAGTTTTTTTCTAAATACACTGCCTGCGGCCCCTAAACTAAGGACTTTGACCTTCTGCTTAGCTTTGACATCGGCCAAACAATAATTCATATCAATCTCCAAGAAACCAATCAAACAGTCTTAAATTTTGAATTGCTTATTAATACAATTCAAGTCACTTGAAAAATATTAGTCTAAATGCGAATAATTTGCAACAAGATTTGCAGTTGATAGCTGTTAATATCATGATCTGGATCATTTTATAGCTAATAAACCCATTTTTTCAAACTGTTATGGCCATAATCAAATCAAGAGCAATATAACAAAACTTTAATCAAACCAACTCCCCTACCACAAATATCTCGTTATGCTATACTCGATTTTAAGACGTTTGCAGGTAAAAAAGTCTGAGTCCAATTCAAAGTGATAGCTGAAAGGTCAAAATAGCGAGTGAAATATTATTACCCACATCTTTTAAGACTTCTTATTGTAATAATATCAACCTTGAATCTAAGCTGCCAGGCAGCCAGCAAAAACCCCATTTCTCTACCTGAACCTGAATGCGAATTAACAATTGGCTGGGGTTTATGGTCCCCATATCAATATCGAAATGAACAAGGTATACCAACAGGTCTACAAATTGAATTAATTGAACAAATAGCAAAACAGGCAGAGTGTCAATTAAACTATGTTTTACAGTCTTTTGATGAAAATCAACAAAGCATCAAAAAAGGCGATATCGACTTAACCATGGACATCACCATCACGGAAGAAAGGCAGGCCTATGGATATTTTTCAGAACCTTACCGTCAAGAAGTTATGGCACTTTACGTAAAGCCAGAATTCATTGCCGATTGTGAGTCGATAGGAATTGAGGCAATGATTAGAAATGGAATTAGAATTGGCCTGACTAAAGGTAATATTTACGGAGACGCAATTACCCAAATTCAAACCCAGCCAGCATTGAATAGTAAATTTATTTATAACAATAGCAATGCTGAAAGTTTCATCTTATTAGAGAAAGGTCTAATTGATGGATTGATTGAAGATCCGACAGTATTGGCCTATAACTTGAGAAAAAAACAAATGTCTGGCTTACTTTCAGCATGTAAGGTTACTGTTTACGAAGGCAAAGTGTCATTGATGTTTAGTAAAAAAACGGTTTCTCAAGATATGGTAAAG
>CBDUHU010000470.1:0-3735 GCA_965366725.1 uncultured Kangiellaceae bacterium | reverse complement strand
CGTACCGGTAATGTTTAGCTATTGGGCAAAAGCAATTGATGCGCTTGATATATCCAAACTACTAAACGACCATATTGCAGGTATATGTGACCAGTACCCTGACCGATTCGCAGGATTGGGGACAATTCCTATGCAGTCTCCAGATTTAGCGATCAAGGAGTTAGAACGTTGCGTTAATGATCTGGGATTGTCAGGTGTACAGATAGGTTCTCACGTAAATGACTGGAACTTGAATGCACCAGAACTATTCGATGTTTTCGCAGCAGCAGAAGAACTAGGAGCCTCTATTTTTGTTCACCCCTGGGATATGATGGGTAAAGAGCAAATGAAAGACTATTGGCTTCCATGGCTAGTCGGAATGCCGGCAGAAACATCACTGGCAATTTGTTCAATGATTTTCGGCGGTATTTTTGAGCGGCTGCCTCAACTTAAGGTTGCGTTTGCTCACGGTGGTGGCTCGTTCCCATCAACAATAGGCAGAATAGAGCATGGGTTTGAATGTCGACCTGATCTGGTTGCAGTGGATAACAATGTTAACCCACGCCAATACCTCGATAAAATCTATCTGGATACTTTGGTTCATGATGCACCAATGCTCAAATACTTAATTGAATTGATGGGGGCCGATCGACTTGCTTTAGGAACAGATTACCCCTTTCCATTAGGTGAACTCGAACCAGGTAGACTAATTAATGAAAACATCGTCGACCTAAAAACTCGCGCGAGATTGCTCCATGGCACCGCGCTGGAATGGTTAGGATTAGATATATCAAGGTTTACAAAATAAACATATGAAAGCTAATATCAGTATCGAGAATTGTCACTACGAGTTAGATTATAATCAACAGTATAGTCTTGCAATTACATTATCGCCTGGTGGTCAACAGCCGCAACATTTTGGCGCACCAGCTTGCGAGAGCGAAGTATTATGTGGAGATGGATTTATTGGTGATACTCGACAAGGTGGAAGTTGCAATGTAAATAAGCTAGTCATGATCCCTCACTGCAACGGAACACATACTGAATCAGTAGCCCATATTGTCGATCAGCCTTTTCCAGTTTATCGTGCTATTAATCAATCTATTTTTCCTTGCGTGGTTATCTCAGTCACGCCACAACTCGCCTGCGACATTAGCGAAAGTTACACCCCTGGTTTCGATAATGACAACCTGGTAATCACTGCGGCTCAACTAGAACGCTTTTTGGCTCAATATACGGATACTCAATTAACTGGCCTTGCAATCAGGACATTACCTAATACTAACGAGAAAAAGCACTACCAATATAATAACAATCGGTACCCTGTTTATTTAACAAATGATGCTATGTGTTACCTCGTCAGACGTAACATTCAGCACCTCATGGTTGATTTTCCATCGGTTGACAAAATGTACGATGAAGGGAAATTGAGTAACCATCGAATATTCTGGAATATCCCTTCCGGGTGTAAACAGCTGGTCCCTGAGTCAACGCCAAATAAAACTATCACCGAAATGATTTTTATCAAAGATAGCATCGAAGATGGATTTTATTTATGCAATTTACAAATACCAGAAATAGAAACTGACGCTGTTCCTTCAAGGCCCGTTCTATTTCCTGTGAACAAACTTAACTGAAAATGAGAATATTATGCAATACCAGAATAATTTAGATTTTGCCAGGAAAATGGATCGAGACGACCCAATAGCTGCTATTCGTCAAGAGTTTTCAATTCCTAAGAAAAAAAATGGTGACAATGAAATATACCTGTGTGGTAACTCTCTCGGCTTACAACCTAAACTAGCTGCAGACTATGTACAGCGAGAGCTATCCCAGTGGGCAAAGTTAGGTGTTAAAGGCCACTTTAGTGGGGAATTTCCATGGATGCCTTATCATGAGTTTCTAGCACAGGGCTTTGCTGAATTAGTAGGTGCGGAACAAAATGAGGTGGTTTCAATGAACACTCTCACCGCCAACCTTCACTTTATGATGGTGAGTTTTTATCGTCCCACCCAAACCCGACATAAGATCCTCATTGAAGAACATGCCTTTCCTTCTGATCACTATGCGGTCGAATCTCAGATTAAGTTTCATGGCTTTGACCCGAAAGAATCAATGTTGTTAATCAAACCAAGGGCTGGAGAAGAAAATATTCGAAACGAGGATATTATTAAGCTAATTAAAGAACAAGGCGAATCTATCGCCCTAATTATGTTGCCAGGAGTACAGTACTACACTGGACAGGTTTTTGATATGGAAGCGATAACAACCGCAGGTCATCAAATGGGTTGTAAAGTTGGTTTTGACCTAGCTCACGCAACCGGAAATATTCCGATGCACTTACATCAATGGCAAGTTGACTTTGCTTGTTGGTGTACTTACAAATATTTAAACTCAGGCCCTGGCTCTGTCGCAGGCTGTTTTGTTCATCAGAACCACCACCATGACGAAAGTTTACCAAGGTTCGCCGGTTGGTGGGGACATGATAAAATGTCACGCTTCAAAATGGAAAATCAATTTAAACCGATGAAGTCAGCAGAAGCCTGGCAGCTATCAAACCCTCCAGTACTCTCTCTTGCTGCAATCAGAGGTTCTCTTGACACTATAAAAAAAGCAGGCGGGATTAATGCACTAAGAGAAAAAGCGATTAAGCTCAGCGGCTTTATGAGATTTCTATTAGAGTCTGAATTAGCTCACGATCTCGATATTCTCACTCCCGCAGATCCTCGTTATTCAGGTAGCCAATTGTCATTGGCTATAAAATTAAAATCTGATGAGAACCCGGATCGCGGTAAGAATATATTTGAAGCAATCGAAGAGCAAGGTGTCACTGGAGATTGGCGTTATCCAAATGTTATCCGGGTCGCTCCTGTCCCTCAATACAATTCATTTGAAGATGCCTACCAGTTCGTGCAAATTTTAAAATCTGCTCTTGAAAATAATTAGGATTAATTATGACAAACTCAAACCAGAAAGCAGCGATGCATCAAACAGAAGAATCAAGGGAAACTATCACACTGATAGGAGCAGGTCTGGTAGGTTCACTACTGGCGGTTTTATTAGCCAAGCGAGGCTTTAGAGTAGAAATTTTTGAACGTAGAGCAGATATGCGAGCTAGTAATATAAGCGCCGGACGCTCAATTAACCTCGCGCTCGCCAACCGCGGAATTTACCCCCTGGAACAAGCAGGTTTAATGGACAAAGTACTGCCTTTATTGACCACTATGAAAGGTAGAATGGTGCACGACATCGAAGGCCAACAAAACTTCCAGAGTTACGGACAAAAAGCTGAGGAAGTTATTTACTCTGTATCTCGAGGAGATCTCAATAAAATTTGTATGGATGCTGCAGAAGCAACCGGATTAGTCACTATCCATTTTAACCAACAGTGTCAATCAGTTGACTTTAGCAAAAGCTCAATGACTCTTTGTAATCAGGAAGATCACTCTATATCCCAACATCAGTTTGAACGCATCATTGGCACTGACGGCAGCGCATCAGCAGTCAGAGAAGCAATCCATCAAATCAACTCTAATCAGCACGACATCATTGAACTCGGTCACAGCTATAAAGAACTTTGTATTCCAGCAGGCACAAATGGTGAGTTTCAAATTGACGCCAACTCTCTCCATATATGGCCAAGAGGCGGATATATGCTCATCGCTTTACCCAACGAAGACGCATCTTTTACCGTTACCCTATTTATGCCAAATAGTGGGGATATCAGCTTTGAAACAATTAATAGCGAATCCAAAG
>CBDUHU010000469.1:0-3740 GCA_965366725.1 uncultured Kangiellaceae bacterium | reverse complement strand
AGAAATGTTACTTGCACCTGATACAGGTCCTACACATATGGCAGTTACAGTATCAACCCCCGTTATTGGGCTCTATGTGCATAGTAACCCGCTCAGAACTGGCCCCTATCACTATCGGAACTATGTGGTCTCTCTTTATGAAGAACTACTGATGGAACAAACAGGCCAGGCCAGTAAAGAGCATTTATGGGGAAAGCGCGTTAAGGGCGAAGGGTTAATGAAAAGAATTGAAGTTGATTCGGTCATCAATAGCTTTAACCGTCTGGCAGAGGATTTTCGATTGTTTTAACTGTTACTGAGACTGTGAATGTTGATAAAGCCATTGTTGATAGTGTCTGGACTACTCTACCAGCGAGAGAGGGTTCTTCTTTGTTTACGTAAAAATACTCGTCATTTTGCCGACCACTGGTCTTTGCCTGTTGGTCACCTGGAAACAGGTGAAACTAATGTTTCGGCGTTAAAAAGGGAATTAAATGAAGAGTTGGGCGTCTGTCTTTTAGAATGTCGTGAGCTGATAACTTTGTTTAATCAACAGAGAACCATTGAGCAGCGTATTTTTATGGTTGATCGATGGGGCGGGGAAATAGAGAATAAAGAACCTCACCTTTGTCATACATTTGACTGGTTTTCACCTGAGTTATTGCCTGCTCCAATAACGCCATATACTCAAGTTGGAATACAACATTTTAAATTGAAGTTAATGAGATAATCATCATGTTTGATAAGATAAAATTAGCTAGCGAACTACTCGTAGGCCATGCTCATATTACTCCGGTTAACCGTTCATCAATTTTGGATAGAAAAATTGGTGCGCAGATTTTCTTTAAGTGTGAAAACTACCAACGTGTTGGTGCATTTAAATTTCGTGGTGCTTTTAATAGTATTTCTCGTTTGTCTGACGAACAGAAAAATAATGGTGTTATTGCATATTCTTCCGGTAATCATGCTCAGGCAATTGCATGTGTAGGAAAATTATTGGGGGTGTCTACAACTATCGTTATGCCGGTTAATGCACCAGCAATTAAGCTAAATGCGACCAAAGGTTATGGCGCAAAGGTTATTCAGTTTGATCCTGAAATAGAAACTCGAGAATCTGTCGCCGGGAAAATTCTAGAACAACAGAGTTTGACCTTAATTCCACCATTTGACCACGATGATGTGATTGCGGGGCAGGGAACGGTTGGCGCAGAGTTTTTATCACAGTGCACTGATCTTGACATGTTATTGGTTCCCTGTGGTGGTGGCGGTTTATTGAGTGGTTGCGCGTTGGCGGCTAAAAATATCCGACCCAGCTGCCGGGTTATAGGAATAGAACCTGAATTGGCGGATGATGCGACTTTATCTTTTCGCACCGGGCGATTGCATGTGAAACCCAACCCGCCGACAATTGCCGACGGTACACGCACAGCCTCTCTTGGCGATAAAACTTTTCCATTAATACAGCAATATGTTGATGATATGCAGACGGTTTCCGAGTTAGCCATTATGCAAGCGGTAAAGTCCTTTTTCTACACCATGAAAATGGTTGTCGAACCATCAGGTGCATTAGGATTGGCTGCATTGCTCAGCGGCGCAGTGAAAGCAAAGGGGAAAGTTGGTGTAGTGATAAGCGGTGGTAATATTGACGGTCAGACGATGGCTGATATTTTGACTATGCCTGAGAGTCAATGTTGATTAGTCGTATTCTAAGTTATAATTGGCTATCCTGAAGGGATAAAAACAAAAAATAAGGCAATGCGCCTTGTCGGAAGTAATGATGTTATTGCAGGATAATATCGATTCGAGGAAAGAGGAATAATAATGGCATTTGAATATGGCTCAGACACGCTGGGCATCAAGAACCCCTTCAAGTTTGAAGGACTGATACTGACAATTAGAGGAGTTATCGTTACCATTCTTGGTATTGTGGCGCTACTTGCAGTTAAAGATCTGGTTACTCAGGGGGCCAAAGAAGCAGGCTGGCTATCTCTGGGGATTGGTATTCTACTATTGGGTAATGGTGTGCTGGCCACCGGGCGAGGCTTATTTAAAATCATGCGCTTTTTTGTTGGACGTGGTGTTCCCGCAAGCCTCGCTGAAAATCGTAGTAAGAGTGAATCTCATGTGCACGAAAATTATCTTGCCTATGACACCAACCAAATAGAGCAAATGTTAATGGGACGTAAAAATCTCACATTTGTTGAGCCGCAAGGCTGGTTGGCTCGTTTAATTCATACCTTAATGCCACAACTCTTATTTATGCCCTATCCGGTTAGAACTGCTGCACAACAATTGAGTAGTGGTTTGATTTATACGCTACTCGCGTTTTTATGTTATGGCCTGGCATGGTTTTCCGGTACTACCGGGCTGACCGAAATTAATAATACGCCTATTCTTGATTGGTTAAGTATTGTTCTTGCAGTATTTTTATTTTCCATCTGGGCTGCTCGTCGCTCCCCATTAAAGCGGGTGGTTCAACTAACCGTTGAAGGTGCCGGGGTAAACGGCGTTGTAATGATGGTTATCTTTTCTATTTTAGCACCTGTCGGGCTAAGCTATTTTCATCACAATGTCGGCAGTTTACCCGAGTTAAATTTATCTGCGGGAGCATATATTACGACTATGACGATACTTGGTCTTATCGCCTCAATTTACGGTTTAAGTCTGACATTCTTTCGAGCCAATATTGCTAACCCTAAAACCGAAGTTTCTGAGTTTAGAAAAAACTGGCAGGAGAGTATCCATCCTCAGGAAATATTTATTAACTTTGAAAATATCGTCATGGCTAACCGCCGCTACAAGGAAATTCCAAATCGGGTTTATCGGGACTTTGATGCCAACCTGGTTGAGCAGGGTAGCAATGACAAAGGAAAATTCTCCGGTGAGATGATTCAGGAAACTCAACCTGTATTTCGAGAGATACCTGTGACTCCATTATTCAAACTGCTAAGACTTGGCGGAACTCTGATTGGAGAGTCTCTTTTAATTGTATCTTCGGTGTTATTTTATCTTGCGATTGACCCGGTTATTGCAATAAAGTCTGCACCTGTGGCGGCGATTGATGCAATTGTTTATCCGCTCTTAATATGGGTCTTTGGTCGTATTATTACCAACACAGCACATATCTTTTGGGCAGAAATGCATTTTGAGTCGTTAGTTGTTCTTTTTCAATGTAATGGCACCTATTCGGAATCGAAAGTAAGTACTGGAACCAGTATCCACGATAGTACGCGCTCTGAAAATGTCGTGGTTCGTTCCAGTATGACTCCGTGGATTGTGACATCACGTATTGTGAGTAGCTGTTTTGTGGAAAGTGGAACTAACAATCTGGAATATTACCGACGCATTCTCGAATTACATAAAGCTGATGATGATCTTGATAAAATTACCGGAGAAATGAAAGAGTTTCTTGGAAATCGAGAAACTATTGCCGGGGTGAATGAAAAGGATCTGTCATCAGCCAGTGCTATTTTTCAAGTCAATCAGGAGACTCGTTCTCTGAACTCACAAAATGCCAGTGCGGTTGATAAAGTTGCCGGCATTACCGAAGAACGTGCAAATGGCCAGTTGGAAACGGATTCTCATTCAGGCGATCTTGATACTGATCTTGGGGTTGATTCTAACGGCCAATCAAAGTAATGATCCTTCAACCCTGGTAGGTGACTACAGAGTATGCAGGGTGTTCGTTTGTATGTGGACACCCGTGATCTGATTATTGTAGTTGGATACCTTCGCGAATTAATGGCATTTATAGTAATTAT
>CBDUHU010000468.1:0-3741 GCA_965366725.1 uncultured Kangiellaceae bacterium | reverse complement strand
AAAAATTAGAGACCTGGAGTTCATCGGTGAAACAGAAAAACAACAACTGCTAATAGACTACAATAACACTCAATCTAACTACCCCAAAGATAAATGTATTCATCAGCTATTCAAGGAACAGGTGATCAGTAATCCTGATAAGATAGCAGTGGAATATCAGGGTGAAACTCTGAGCTATCAGCAGCTCTATAACAAAAGTTATCAGCTCGCTTTATATCTCCAATCATTGGGCGTTCAACCTGATAGTCTGGTTGGGCTGTGTGTGGAAAGATCTCTGGAGATGATGATAGGAATATTGGGGATATTGCAAGCTGGCGGTGCTTATGTTCCGCTGGATCCAGACTATCCTGATGACAGACTGGCGTACATGCTGGAGGACAGCGGAGTCGCGATAGTGCTGAGTCAAAAAAAGTTACTGGAGAAGCTATCTGGTATAATCACAAAGGATGCCCAACTAATTGCTTTAGATATGCAGTGGACAGAGATTTGTGATCGTGTGACAGATTTAAAAACTAAGCAAGTTAAGTTGCGACAAGAGGTCAAACCTGAACATTTAGCTTACATGATTTATACTTCGGGTTCTACCGGTCAGCCAAAAGGAGTGATGGTTGAACATAAGAGTTTAGTAAATCACAATAACTATGCTGGGGAAAAATATCAGATAACAAAGACTGATAAGCAACTTCTATTCTCTAGTATGAATTTTGATTTATTTATAGAAGAAGTGTTTGTTATTTTAAATAATGGGGCACAGTTAGTAATAGAACAGAAAGATAATTTACTTACGCTCCAGTATTTTAAAGAACTTATTAAGTCTCACAATATAACCGTATTAAATATACCAACTGCGTTCTTTCACCAGTTAGTTGTATCAGACATTTCATTGGGTAGTGTAAAAAATGTAATTATTGGTGGAGAAAAACTGGAGTATTCTAAAGCACAGAAGTTTACGAATAAATTTCCTGATATCAACCTTTATAATACTTATGGACCTACAGAAACAACGATCATAAGTACAGTTATGTGCGTTACCAAAGAACTTATTAGTCAGCATAATGCTGCACTCATAGGTGGCCCCATTTACAACACTCAAATCTACATTCTTGACCAATACAACAATCTCGTTCCAATGGGAGCGGTCGGTGAATTACATATTGCAGGGGATGGTCTTGCCAGAGGATATCTCAATCGCACTGAACTCACGAAAGAGAAGTTTATTCCAAACCCTTTTAATCCAGGAACTCGGATGTATAAAAGTGGTGACTTAGCTCGTTGGTTGGATGATGGAAATATTGAATATTTAGGGAGAATAGATACTCAGGTTAAAATTCGCGGCTTCCGTATTGAAATGGGGGAGATTGAAGCTCAACTCAATCAATATCCCGAGATTAAAGATAGTGTCATTATTGCTCAAGGTCAGGAGAGCGACAAAAAACTTATCGCTTACTATCTGGCTAGAGAGACTAAGGAAGAGAATCTGATTAATCTGGCTCATGAAGATCTTAGAGCTTACCTTCAGCAATCCTTGCCTGAATATATGCTACCTGTTGCGTTTATCAGCCTTGAAGCTATTCCACTTACTCCCAACGACAAAGTTGACCGCCGAGCTTTAGAGCTAATGGATGTGAGTATCGAATCGAGCCAAGTTTATCTTGCCCCAAGCAACGCTATCGAAAAACAACTTGTTGCTATCTGGGCTGAAGTACTAAATATTAAGCAAGAGAAGGTAGGAGTAAATGACAATTTCTTCGAACTTGGTGGCGATTCTATTAAAACTATACAAATCGTTTCGAAAGCAATAGAGCATCATATTTATTTTGATATTCGTGATATGTTCAACCATCAGAATATTCATGACCTGTTGAAATATTGTGATACCACAAAATCTAGAGAAATCATTAAAGAAGAGGGCATCTTGCAGGGTGTCGTTGAATTAAGCCCTATTCAGTCTGATTTCTTTGAGCACATTCAAACAGACGCTCATTATTTTAATCAAGCCGTTGTATTAAATATGAGCACCCATATATCTATTCAAGATCTTCAAGAATTGATCAATCAGTTAGTAGAGCATCATGATGTATTAAGGTTACGGTATACAAAAGACAACAATGCTTGGCAGCAACGTTATCTCGGCTCTGTTTCCAATACCCCTGAGGCACTAGGGATCCATTCTTACGATATAACTGAATTTGATGAAAAGCAGGTCTCTGATTATATAGAAAAGACATGTAATTATTGGCAAGCTCGGCTTGACCTGGAAAATGGACCGATCATGAGGTGGATCTATTTTGATTCCAAAAGCAATAGTTGTGATCAGTTAGCTATTATTATTCACCATTTAGTGATTGACGGTGTGTCCTGGCGTATTCTCTTGGAAGATTTTAACCAACTAATTGGGCAACAGTTAACGCAGAAGAGTTTTCAATTATCGCAAAAAAGAAGTTCCTATCGAAATTGGGTTGATTCTTTGGCGAATTATAAAGACACTAACTTCGGTCAAAAAGATCTGGCATTCTGGCTTGAACAAAGCAAAAAAATGCAAAATATTAATGATGACTTTGAGAATAAAGCTTATCGAAATCAAGATATCTTGCATGAAAGAGTTCTCTTATCAAAAATTAATACAGAAAAATTGTTGAAACATTGCCATCAAGCCTATGGTACAGAGATAAATGACCTCTTAATGACTGCGGTTATGCTGAGCTATTACCAGTCGACAGGCAATAAAAAGCTAATAGTTGACTTAGAAGGGCATGGGCGAGAGCAAAATGATCCTGCCATTGATATTACTAAAACAGTGGGCTGGTTTACCAGTCTTTATCCGGTTGTTTTCGAGTTGTTAAACCCTCAGGATATAGGGCAAAGCATCAAAGATATAAAAACTGCTTTGCATGAAATACCCAATAAAGGTGTTGGTTTTTCAATTTTTCGTTATGTTAATCAACATGAAACTATCAAAAATATACCAGAATCCCGGGTTGCCTTTAATTTCTTAGGCGACTTTCAGTCAATCGAAAGAAAATCAACTGATAATTATTTTTCGCTTAGTAAAAACTCTAGTGGTAACGCTAGTTCCGAACAACAAGAAGTCAATAAAATAGTTACGATTAATGGATTGGTGGTATTCGAACAACTGTCCTTTACCTTTAGTTATCCTGAGGAATGGCAAGGGCAAAAAATCAGTCATTGGCAAACTTACTTTATTTCAGCACTAGAAGCACTGATTGAGCATTGTGATGATTCTTCCAGAATGGGATATACCCCCAGTGATTTTCCGCTATTTACTAGCTCACTAACACAATTAGATAAACTGATACTAAGGCTGAATAAAAAACAGGATATTAAGCTGAATAATGTTCAGGATATCTATCCACTAACATCTTTACAATCAGGAATATTATTTGAAACTTTGTACGCGGAAACGCAAGACAATAAGGGAATGTATCTCACTCAAACTGCAGTGGGTATTAAGGGACAAGCTGATCTTAAAGTGATGCAACAAGCTTGGCAATCTATATCGAATCACTATGATGCGTTACGAATGTTAGTTATTCCCGATGGGGCGGAAGGTCTTGATATCGATTTACAAGTCATTCTTAAACAAGTAGAGATAAAAATCAATAGGGTTGATTGGACTGATAAAACTCATTCAGAACTTAAATCAGCTTGCGAACAGTGGATGAAAGAGAGTAAATCATCGGGGATAAACCTCTATGAAGCACCATTGATGCGAAATTCTCT
>CBDUHU010000467.1:0-3746 GCA_965366725.1 uncultured Kangiellaceae bacterium | reverse complement strand
AAAGTCGAGTAAAAATATGGGGTTTTCTTCACCATCGATTTTGCTTTTGATTAACTCGTCTGTGTACTGATCGGCCTGTGCTGTTCGTGACTCTTTTTCAATATCACTGAGAATTTGATTGATATTGGCCTCAACCTTCTCATTAAAGCTGGTAAAGTACTCTGTAAATTTATCATCGGCCATAGTAAAGGTCTGGTTAGTAACCTGTTCCTGATTGGCCAGTCTATCAGTCAGGAGTTCTAATGCATGGATAAAAAGCTGGGCGAGTTTTCCTGCTTTTTTATCAAAATGGTAGCCAAGTTCGATTAACTGCTCCAGAAAACGCACTGCAACATGTTTTTCATTATCCAGGTAACTCAGGTCGTTGAGTGAAAGTCGAGTGAACGCTAGTTGTAAACTGTTGAGAATATGATAGTAATTGGTATCAAACTTTGAGTATGTGCGTAGGTAATTGAAAATGATTTCTACAACTTGCAGGGCATTTTTCTCAAATGCTGCCAAGGGGCGCCCCTTGATTTTATCGACTTCATTAAGCAGCTTGAGTACGCTGAGTTGAGCAGAGCGGTTTTCGATTACCTTTTTTGATAGATAAGAAAGTGCCTCTGACAACTCTTGTGTGGTTATCAGTTGTTCGCGCCAGTCCGTTTTCCGTGGTTGGTAAAAAAGTTTTTCTTCCAGGACGCGGTTTTGCTTAAGTAGCATTCTTAATTGTCGAGACATGTACCAATTCTCGTTCCAAGTGTATTTTTAATTATAGTGCACAGATAATACTTTTTAAAAGCAAATTAGTCGAAAACTGGTATTCGTTAGTGAGATTGCTGAAAAGGATGTGAACTATCTATCATTCTGTCAGTCGACTCCTATTGTTGATTTAAGTCACCTAAAAATGCTTGAATGGTCTTATGAGTTTAAGATAAGTTTTGTATCCTTGCAAAAAGCGGTTAGAATGCTGTTCATTAAGAAGAATGCAGCCAATTCAGCTAGAATTTGGTCTGTGGATTATTGGATTATCAGGAGAGAAGTCTCAAATTATGCATTTCCTAGAATTTGAAAGACCCATTGCAGAAATGGAAGCTCAAATCGAAGAGTTGCGCTTGGTCGGCAATGACAGCGAAATAAACATTAGTGAAGAGATAGAGCGGCTTAGAAAAAAGAGCAAAGAACTGACTGAACAGATATTTTCCAATCTGGATGCATGGCAAATAGCTCAACTAGCACGTCATCCAATGCGTCCATATACGCAAGATTATCTTAACCTTATATTCACAGACTATGATGATCTGGCTGGCGATCGAGCCTTTGCTAATGATCTCGCTATAATTGGTGGACCAGCCAGATTGGATGGTAACCCGGTGATGGTGATAGGTCATCAAAAGGGACGTGATACCAAGGAAAAAGTTGCACGAAATTTTGGTATGCCAAGACCTGAAGGTTATCGTAAGGCTCTCAGATTGATGGAAATGGCTGAAAGGTTCAATTGGCCAATTATTACTTTTATTGACACTCCTGGTGCTTATCCGGGTGTTGGAGCTGAAGAGCGTGGACAATCAGAAGCTATTGCTCGTAATCTAAAAATAATGTCTCAGCTTAAAGTGCCGACTATTTGCACTGTTATTGGTGAAGGTGGTTCTGGTGGTGCTTTGGCAATTGGTGTCGGCGATCGGGTTAACATGCTGCAAAACAGTACTTATTCAGTGATTTCACCGGAAGGTTGTGCATCTATCTTATGGAAAAGCGCTGAAAATGCATCAGATGCGGCCCATGCTATGGGAATTACTGCGCGTAAACTGAAGCAACTGGATTTAATTAACAGTATTATTCCTGAACCTGAAGGAGGGGCGCATCGTGATCACCCTGCGATGGCTGCTAACCTGAAGAGCCAGATATTAAACGATCTGGAGCAGCTAAAAGCACTTTCTACTGAAGAGCTTCTTGACCTGCGTTATCAACGTCTGATGTCGTTTGGCGTTCAGGAGGAGTGGGCTGCAACTGTTTAGTGTTAAGAAGATTACTAGTTTTCTCCCAACTGCGCTTGCAGCTGGGAGCCAACTGTAGTTCATTGGGTTGAAATGATAGATTCTCATCGACATGAACTAGAAAACCATGTTCTTAATAACCTGCCTGAAGCCTGTCACAAGCAGCTACTCTACGTTGCTTTTAGTGGTGGGCTTGATTCAAAAGTTTTACTGCATATTTTAGTTCGTCTCTCCCGTGCCGGTCTGGTGGGAGAAGTCAGGGCTATCCACGTTAATCATGGTTTACAACATCTAGCTGATAACTGGCAAAATCAATGTGAACGTGATTGTAAAGATTATCAGATACAACTGATTACTACTCGATTGAACCTTGGTATTGAATGTCACAGTAATGTTGAAGAAAAAGCGCGCGAAGGCCGCTATCATTTCTTTGAATCAATTATTCAACCAGAACAGTGGTTATTGGTTGCCCAGCACATGAATGATCAAGCTGAAACTCTATTATTCAGATTGTTACGGGGTTGTGGTTTGCATGGCGCCGCAGCTATGCGTTGGAGCAGGCCATTGGGAAAGGGAAAATTGTTCCGGCCTTTACTGAATATTACACGTGAGCAGCTGGAAGATTACGCCAACCATTGCCAGTTGGTCTGGATTGAAGACCCAACTAATGCAGTTATTGATATTTCTCGAAACTACCTGCGTCATCGGATAATGCCTGAACTTAAGCATAAGTGGCCTGGGTACTTAGTCGCTTTTTTTCGATTTACTCAAATTGCTAATGAGCAGGGGTTATTGTTGGAGGATATCGCAAGGGAAGATTTGCTTAGTTGTACTGAGAAAAAGGCTGTTATTGATTTTGCCGCAGACGCTCAACGAATAAGTATTACAAAAATCAATCAGTTGTCGCTCGCCAGAAAGAAAAATCTGCTTCACTATTGGGGACGAACTAATGGTAAACAATCTCCGTCCGCTAAAGAAGTAGATCAATTGATCAGACAACTTTCGATAAACCCTGACCATGCTATTAATGTTAGATTTTCAGGTGCGAGCGTGAGAAGCTTTCAGAGTCAATTGATATTGACTAATTGGTCTGAGCCAGAAGCAATGACCGGTGAACTTAACTGGGCTGATATCAACCAACCCTTGCCTCTAGAAAACGGTGTAATCATTATCACTCAGCTGGCTAAGTCAGGTGGAATACGTTTACCGGAAAAAAATGAAGTTGTTGTCGTGCGCAAGCGTGCAGGAGGGGAGCGATGCCAACCTGATTATCGTGATAACTCTACAGAATTGAAAAAAATATATCAGGAATTAATGCTCCCTGTATGGCATAGAAAATGGCTGCCAGTTATTTATTATGGTAATAAAATCGCTGCGGTTCCGGGCGTCTTTATAAGCAAGGAGTTTATCGCTAAAAAAGGACAACCGGCTTACCATTTTTCATTATTATTTAGTGAGTAATTAATAGTTTCCAGGCTTAATGGCAACTTCTAAATCACCCACACTTCAATATTTTTACCTTGCCATTTTTGATAATTCAGTTGCAGACTATCAAGTACTGTCAGTTTGTTTTGGTTGAGTAACTGCCTGATCTGCTGTGTTCTATGAGAGTGAGAGAAGTCAACCAGAACAATTTTACGCTGCGGATTTTGCTTGATATAACTGGACAAGCGTTCAATATCCCGCTCTTCTTTTGCTGCATCGACAGTGCTGGTATTGATTGAGAAATCTACTGTTAGTCGGGTTCCCAATCCGGCTAATTCACGGTAA
>CBDUHU010000466.1:0-3765 GCA_965366725.1 uncultured Kangiellaceae bacterium | reverse complement strand
AGCATTGGTTTCTAAATGAATCCGTATCTGTACCAGCACAGTTACCAAATCAAGTTATTCATATTTTATTTAGAATAGTCCTGCCGCTATTATTGCATATCGATTGAGCTGGTTTAGTTATTGCAATAAGTAGATTATATTCACAACCCAGTTTGTCAGGACTTAATCGGGTACTAGATTCGAGTAATATCCTATTGAGCAAATAGGAAAATTAATCGGTTGTTTAATTCAATATCATCTTGTCGGCCATAACGAATAATGACATCCTGTTTTCCATCGTTATTTAGATCTGCGGTATCCAAAAAATCACCATCTTTTGGCAAAAGAACTTTATGCTTAGTTGAGCGTTTTGTGAAAAGACGCTTTTTTTTAGTTCCTTGATAAACTTTCAAGCTTTTTTCTCCATTAGAAAACATCAGATCTTTCAGTCCATCACCATCAAAGTCAGCCAGTTTAACAACCGGTTCGCCACTTTTTCCTGAAGAAAGACTAAAATTCAGTTCAACTTCCTTATCAACGTTTGGGTCTTTAGAAAAGTTATCTTCTTCATCCATCTTGAAAACATAAATATCCTGATCGATACTCCCGGATAACAAAGCTCCGATAATTTGTGAAACACCAATATCAAGACTGGAGACAATTATTTCAGATTTATTATCGCCGTTTATATCAACGATTCTTACACCGGCGATGGTTCCATCAGAGCTGATTACGCTGTCAGGTTTTTTAGCATAAGTTAACTTTCCAGATTCAACTTTTCCAAGATAAAGCTCGTAATTATTTTGTCGATCAAGGACGCCTTCACTTTGGCTAAAGCGTACCATTAAGTCAGCAATTTGATCGTTATTAACATCTTCTATTCGAAACATACTACGGTGTGATAACTCGTTCTGGTCAACAGTCTCTCCATCTGACTCTCTTACTTCCCACCAGTTAAGTGCTTTTACGTCGATTGGCAATTGTAAGTTATGAACTTGTTGTTTAAAACTACCGTGACCATTCTGATGGTATACGGTGAGGCTGGAGTCTTCTACAGTGATAAGATCCTGTTTGTCATCCTGATTGAGATCGGCGAAAAAAAGTGGAGTTTCTGTAAATGTTGCAGAGTTAGAATTAACTTGTACCTTCGGTTTTATCGGAATTGTCTGCTTAATAAAGCCTCCTTCATTATTTTGCAGCATCAGGTGAATTGAGCCAAAATCGGCGATGGTAATATCGTCAAGCCCATCACCATTTACATCTCTTATAAAGTCCTTGGAAGCTAAAAATTGTGCTTTAGGCTGTTGGTAAATTGACTGGGTTTTAGCAAAGTTCGAGAAACTATTAGTGGAAGGTAAGTACTCGATAAGCTGCTGATTTGTCTGGAAAATTAATTTATGTCTGTTGTTTGATTCGAGTAAATCGTAGGCTAGAAAGTTACTCGGAATATCGATTCTGGAGTATTCACGATACTGTTGATTTTCACTATTGAGCCTGTAGATTACCAGAATAGCCTGTCTGGATTTATTTTCCCCAATAACAACCAACTGTTCTGTCTCTTCTCCCAACATATTGGCTGTCTTAACTTTATGAGTAATTTTAAAATCAGTGATCAGTTCGGATTGGGAGAAGCGTAGCTTATTGGCCTTTTTTTTAGCCGCGAAAACTTGACCGTTGAATACAAGAGCCGCGATAAGCAAGGTTGTTTTTAACATTAACAGTGTTCCTTTACGTTTCTGGATAATAACAGTTGTGTACGTTTATTGGATTATATGACTATTTTTTCATTAGTGGGTTCGCAAAGATGTAACATTATTATTGAACCATCTTAGTTGAACTTTACTATCAAACAAAGCTAAGCTTGTTTATCTATTTCGACAACTAAACACTTTTGCAATGCAAATTACCGGTTTATCACAATTTAAATCACCTGAACTAAATCCTGATTCAGACTGGTGTGTATTCTCTCATTCAGAATCTGAACGCCAGATGAACTACTTAACCTATGCCATTAAACGTGACTTTTTATCAACTCCCAGAGCTTTCGCTGTGATCAGGTTTACTGGAAGTCAACAATACCCTGTTAACTTTCAACAATTTGACAGCCAGGAGTATTTTGAGATATTGGGTGCAGACAATGAAATAGAAAAATCTCAAATAGATAAGCTCAAGTCAGCAATCTCAATTAGCGGATTTTATTTAATGCAAAACCAGTTTGAGGAGGATCTTATAATTGTTTTGCTTGGGAAAGTGTTACTTGAGATAACTTATCAAGGCTTTAGCCAGGTTAACACCTTGTATAATTACGCTGATTCTTGCAGTGCTTTTGCTGCATTTCTAAGCGAAACTGTTGGTTAACTATGCGAACTGTTAATCAGAGTCTGTCTAACCCAGCGGTGGAGTTTGTTCTGATGTTGTCTCTCGTGCCAGTATATGTAGATAGGCAGACTTAGGGTTTTAAATGGTAACGGTAATATTTTTATTGCAAAATGTTGAGCCAGATAGTTAGCAAAACTGGAAGGTACAGAAAACAAAAGCTTCGGATCAGCCAGAAACGAAGGTATTTGTAAAAAAGTCGGAAGTGACAGGCTAATATTACGTTGCAGTCCCAGCTGCTCTAATGCTGCATCGACCCTGCCGCGTGTTGGCTCGGCAAATGAAAACTTACCATGCCGGTAAGTTAAGTATGTTTGTAAATCAAGTTCTTCTGGATTCAGGTTATTGTTTTTACCTGCAACGACAACAAAGGATTCACTGGTTAGTTCTTTGCGGTAAAGTCCTGCCCGTTCATCTTCAAAAGCTGTTAATGCTAGATCAACCTCTGCATTAATGATCAGGTCAATTACTCGTGGACTACTACTACGAACGGCTAATTTTAACTTAGGTGCCCGTAGTTGAATTTTACTTAAGGCTTCGCTGATGTAGACAATATCCATATCTGTTCCTGATATGACCATGGTCTGCTCAATTTCAGATAATTCAAGTTCGCCACTTTGCCATAAGTTATCTAGCTGGGGAAGAAGTTGATTAAGCTGCTGCAATAGTATTTGTGCGCGTGGTGTTAACTGGTATTGGTTTGCGGCTCGTACCATCAAAGGATCATTAAATTCTTTTCTCAGCTTACTGAATATACGACTCATAGCTGGTTGTGATAATTTCATTTTTTCGCTTGCGCGAGAAATATTCTTTTCCGTTAAAATCGTTTTTAGCGCTGGTAGTAAACTTAAATCTTTAATCAAAACACCACTCACTATGCAAAATAATTATACTCGGTATTTATGTTATGCTATTTACGCATTTGTCGCCAGTACATAGAATTACTTTATTCACCGGTTATTCATGTTGATCAGGAGGCTTCCGATAATGCGTTATCTACCATTGTTTGCGGCGATATTTGCAATAACACCATTAGCTATTGATCTATATTTACCAGCAATGCCTCAAATCGCTTTGTATTTAGATACAAATATTCAAGTAGTACAAAATACTTTGAGTATTTATCTTGCCGGTTATGCATTGGGCATGTTTCTTTTTGGTCCTCTGGCAGATCATTTTGGTCGTCGGCCACTGTTAATTACAGGCTTATGCGGCTTTTTATTGTTTACTTTGTTGCTCTCAATCACTGAAACTGCCCCACAATTTCTTATATTCAGGTTTTTTCAGGCATTGTGCGGTGGTGCGGCAACGGTGGTCATTCCAGGCGCAATCAAACAATTATTTGGTAAAGATACAGCTAAGGGAATTTCTTATGTTTCAATGATTATGATGATTGCTCCCATGCTGGCA
>CBDUHU010000465.1:0-3771 GCA_965366725.1 uncultured Kangiellaceae bacterium | reverse complement strand
TGGTCATTGTTCCGCAAGTGGTATCGACAGGCAGGCACTCCAGAATTAAATATTGAATTTATTAAGATCGCAGAAAATCAATATGAATTGCGTTGTCAACAACACTGTCCTGCAACCCCTGGCCAAGAGTCAAAAGTACCATTTATGATCCCTATTAAACTTGGCTTGATCGATAACAAGGGGAAAACAGTTCCCTTTGAAATTGATAACTCAAACAATTTCTCAAATGAAAACCTGCTAGTTATGACCACTGAAAAACAGACTTTTAAAATTGTTTGTGAGGATAATGCTGATGGTGAAATTACACCAAGTTTACTACGTGATTTTTCTGCCCCGGTAAAGCTCTCATTTAATTACTCTCAACAACAACTAGCTCTGCTATTTTCTTCAGATCCAAACCCTTTTAACCGATGGGATGCAGGACAACAATTGATGACCAGTCTATTACTGGACGACGCAGAGCTAATTAGTGAGACTAGTCTTGAGTTAATCGACAGCGCTTTTATCCAGTTACTAAATGATGAAGCCCTTGATAATTCATTAAAAGCACTTGCCGTTCAAATCCCTGATCTCAGTAGCTTAATTGGTCAGTCTGAGACAGTTAATCTGGACAGACTATTCAACAAACACAGTCAACTCAAAAAACATCTTGGAAGCACTTTGGAACCTACCTGGTTTTCACTATATAACACGATTGGGCGAAATGAGGCAGGTAATCGATGGCTGCGTAACATAGCATTAAGCTACATGATGGTTGCTGATGATAAAAAGCATTTTGAATTAGCGGCAACTCAGCAGGAACATGCCGATAATATGACCGAAGAACTAGCCGCATTACAAGTGATTGCAAACTCGAATGAAGATTATCGATCAGATTATATCCAGCAGTTTTATGACAAATGGAAAGACGAAGAGTTGGTCATGGATAAATGGTTTAGCGCGCAAGTCGAAAGGGATGACCCCAATGTACTGAAAGATGTCAAATCACTTTTGACTCATGAAAAATTCTCAATTGAAAACCCCAACAAGGTTAGAGCAGTGATCAGTGCGTTTGTCAGTAACAATATTACTCAATTTCACTGTGCTACCGGTGCTGGTTACGAATTTTTGGCTGATGCAGTTATTCAATTGAATAAAATTAATCCGCAAATGGCTGCAAAACTATCAAAACAATTTAATCAATGGAAAAAACTTGATGGAAAACGTCAGGCACTTATTCGAGAGCAATTAGAGCGAATTACACAGGTAAATGAGCTATCAAGCGATGTCTACGAGATCGTCGACAAATCGCTGCGAATGTAACTAAGATATAAGGGTGCAATGTACCCTTATATTGAGCCTTTGGAAAGACTCATTTATAATCAAAACTAATTTAAAAACTGGTGTATTTAATATGGCGCTTATCAATTGTCCTTCATGCAAAAAACGAATTTCAGATAAAGCAAAATCATGTAGTCATTGCAATTTTAATCTAAAAGAAAACCGTACTGAATCCGGGATGACTGAAGAGCAACTCGAATCAAAGCAGAAGTTAGCACACATCAAATTACGATACTCTTTACAGATGCAGGCAATGGCAAGCATCATATTGTTTTTGTCAGGCATCTTGCTTTGGTATTTCCTTGGCGATAGTCAATTAACCGCAGCATCACACTTTATTGAGCTAGGCATTGCTGTTATTGGTGGACTCTGGTATTTAGTCACCAGAATTAGATTGATTGCATTTAAAAAATCATCTTAGCGGCGCTGTTTGTCCATTATCAGTCTAACGAATAATAAACTTGTGATAACCTGCAAGTAATAGCAAGATTGCGGTTATCATCAAGGTTAAGGTTGTTTTTCACTAATCGTTAAAATCTGTCATAACCAGAGAGATAGCTGAATTCTAACAACCTTATCATCGGATACATCCCTCCACTCGTCAGCAAATAGTTAGTCCTGGCTAAACATAAGGTAAAATTAGGTTATAATAGGAGGATATTAAGTTCGCTATTTACCCGAGTGATCAAAATGATTAATTTCTCTCTTCGTTTAATGATATTTGCATTGGCTATTATATTATTGATGCCAACCTCGATTAACGCCAAAATCTACAAGCGCGTTGATGAAAATGGCAAAGTACACTATTCAGATAAACCTTTTGACGACGATTCAAAGCCCTTGGAAATAAAGGACAATGTCACTCCGGAGCAACAGCGCGAAGCACAAATCAGGGCAAGAAAACTCATTCAAAGACAACAACGTAGTGTTAATAATCAGTTAGAATCGGAATATGAAGCCAAACAAAAAAAGCAGGAAGAAGAACGTAAAGAAAAAAAGCTTAATGTCGCATGTAAAAGGGCAAAAAGTAGCCTGAGAACGCTCAATATGCAACGTCCGGTATTCCAACGGGATGAAAATGGTGAACCGGTATTTTTATCCGATGAAAAACGTAAGAAAGAAATGCTCAAACTAAGAGAAGCCATCGCACAACATTGTAATAAGTAGTTGGCAATAAGTGAGTAGTCGCCTGAACTGAGCCGGAGTAATCTGGAATTAAGCTTTTCTTAAGCTTTTGGGTGTAGCTTTCACACTATGAAACTCAATATAAATACCCGAGCAATCACAATGCTTGCTGCAAAAATCTTCAGCAAAAAACTGACAACATTGGCGATGTGTACTGTAACACTTTTCACAGGTGTTAATTTAGCCCATGGAGAGGTTGATAAGCTCTACCACCCTTATGTGGAATACAATACCTATGAGTTTGAAGCACGCATCATTAGTCAGCTAGATAATGAACTAGCCAGCGATTTCTCCATCTATCGCTTTGGTTTTGGTAAAGACATTAGCGAAAACCTCTTTCTTGAACTGTATCTGATTGGTGCGAAAGACAGCCAATCAAGGGTTGAGCTGGAAGCTTATGAAATTGAAGCACTTTATCAACTCTCTGAACAGGGAGAATACTGGGCGGATTTAGGGTTGTTAATGGAAATAGAAAAAGAGAAAGAATCCAACGAATGGGAAGGAAATATTGGAATTATCATTGAAAAGGAATTTGGTCGCTGGAGTGGGACTTTTAATTTTCAAAACCAATATGTTTTTGAAGATGACGTTAAACATGAGTGGAAACTCAACTCTGCACTCCAATTCAGATATAGAATGCAAGCCACATTTGAGCCTGGCTTTGAGATCTACTCATCCAGTGGCAGCCTTGCCTTTGGACCTGTAATTTTAGGCCAGGTCAGACTTTCAAACAGCAAAATAAACTGGGAGCTTGGTTTGATGAAAGAAACCAGAGGAAATGCTCACAGTAGCGTGCTAAGAGCATTGTTTGAGTATGAGTTCTAAGTAAATCACCTATATACTTTTATAAAGTTTATCTCTAAATAACCTGAACTTGGGATAAATAAGCCAGGATAGTCTTCTTAGCGTCTTGCAGTAGTAGGTCTCAACATCATATTCATTATTACTTTATGGGCATAAGGAGAAGAATTATCAAATGGTAGAAGGTTTTTTCTCTCTCTTGCCTGAGACATAGCCAAATAAATAATATCAGCTTTTCTATTGGCCTGATTATAAAGTTCCAAATCCATCAAAGAACTTTCTAATTTGTATATATTAATGTTTAATCGTCCACGTAAATCTCCACGAGATTCACTAAACTTAAACCAGGCATAGGCATTGATAAGTGCCTCGCTTTCCTCAACTTCTAGCTCATCAGTATAAGCTAAGGAATAATAAGTATTAGCTATCTCCATTGAAGATGCAGTGTAACCAAGGACAGAAGCT
>CBDUHU010000464.1:0-3771 GCA_965366725.1 uncultured Kangiellaceae bacterium | reverse complement strand
ACGAGCAGTTGCATCGATTATCCTTAAGTTTGCCTGATGAGGCACTAACCAATCAATATCGTCTGCTTTAAGTGAATTAGCCTCCATGGTTTCTTTAACCACAGAAGTTAGCGATTTAACCGCCACTTTAAACACCTCATTGCCAGTCATAAAAACTTTTGGCTCTTTCGCGCCTTCTTCCTGGCCTCGAATCATGTTAGGCGAATAAAGCAAATCAACGTATCGTCCATCGGCATGCAAATGAGTGGAAATTATTCCGGGGCTCTGAGCCGCCGAAATCACCGTTGCACCCGCACCATCCCCAAACAACACGCAGGTTGCTCGATCGCTCCAATCAACAATTTTTGATAATGCCTCTGTTCCGATAACTAAAATATTTTTATGTATACCGGTACGAATAAACTGGTCGGCAATGCTAACCCCATATATCCACCCAGCGCAAGCTGCGGTGACATCAAAAGCAGGGATATTGCCGCAACCAAGATTACGACTGACAAAACAGGCTGTACTGGGAAAGAGCCGATCAGGTGTCGCTGTAGCAACAATGATCATATCAATCTGATTAGCTTCTAATCCAGCATTTTTTATCGCATTTTTTGCTGCTTCCGAGGCCATTGTTGATGCTGTTTCATCGGCTTCACAGATATGACGTGCTTCAATTCCTGAGCGTTCTACAATCCATTCATTATTGGTATCAACCATCTTTTCAAGATCAAAATTGGTTACAATTTTTTTAGGTAAATAGCTACCTATACCGCTTATTTTCGAATGGATCACTTGCACCTCATACCCTTTACGCGAAAGAGAAATATCAATTTATACAGGTGGCCTGATTATAGGCCTTTTTTGTTTAGTGGACATCCTTTAGTAGCTATCGATCTAACCAATTGTAGCGCTAGCCTTTTGAAGTTGCTCCTTAATTCTCTGAGGCAGCTTTTGATATGACTGCTTAATCGCTTCTTCAATTGCACAATAAGTCGCATTAGTATTTGCCCCACCGTGACTTTTAATGACAATTCCACGAAGTCCGATTAAACAGGCACCATTAAACTTCTCTGGGTTAATTTCAGCCTTAAATGCACCAATAACCGGTTTAGCTAACAATCCGCAAAATCTTGTCCACCAGTTGCGATCAAACGCTCTCTTAATTTTCTGAGTTAAATAGCGGCTTAATCCTTCTGAAGTTTTTAGCACATTATTACCAGTAAAGCCATCAGTTACTATAACTTGAAAGTCACCACTAAATATTTGATTTCCCTCAACAAAGCCAACATAATTTAGTGACTCTATCTGACCTATCAGCTGTGATGCCATCCGCAACCTGTCAGAACCTTTATTTTGCTCTTCACCGACATTAAGCAAACCAACCCTTGGTTGCTGGTAATTATCCAGACATTTAGCCAGTTGGTCACCCATAATCGCAAATTGAGTCAACCTTCTCTCATCACACTCAACATTGGCACCAAGATCCAGCAAATAAACATGGTCGTTTTTAAGTGTCGGAATGGCTGATATTATTGCAGGCCGGTCAATCCCTGGTAACATTTTTAATATATAGCGAGAAATAGCCATCAAAGCACCAGTATTTCCGGCACTAACACATGCATGAGCCTGACCGTCTCTAACAGCCTCAAGCGCCATTCGCATTGATGATAACTTTTTGTTTTTTAATGCAATTGCTGGCAAGTCATTAGTTTGCACATCATTTTCTGAGGCGTAAAAACTGATACGTCTATGATCTTTAAGCTTATTACTGGCAAGCATTCGGCTAACTTTTTCGGGATTTCCGTAAAGTTGAAATGTAACTTCGGGGTAATTCTGGAGGATTTTTTTTACTGCGGGAATTATGACAGAGGGGCCAAAGTCGCCCCCCATACAATCTATAGCAATAATAACTTCAGTCAATTGATTACTGATGTATGCTACAAATTAAAATAATAATCAGATAAGTGACTATTACAGTACTTTACGACCGCGATAGTAACCATCTTCAGTCATATTATGACGACGGTGTAGTTCACCAGTTGTTTGATCTTCAGAAAGTGAAGATGTGTGATCAACTAAACTATCATGTGAACGACGCATATCTCGCTTTGAACGAGTTACTTTATTCTTTTGAACTGCCATGGTATTTCTCCTAACTAAGTTTCTTTAAATTCGATATATTAATAATTAATCAGTATTCTTTAAATTGGTCAACACTGAGAATGGATTACTAGCTTTTTCTTCTTCAGCAATTGCTACTTCATCAAGCTCACCAAAACTCATTTTCTGCTCTAATTGATCTTTTGATTTGTTAGAGGCTATAGGAACTGAAAGTATCAATTCATCTTCAATAACCTTTTTAATATCTAACATTCCTTCATCTATTAAAACAGCTTCGTAATTCTCTTCTACTTCAGCAAACTGGCTTTCGTCAGTTACAGTGCAATAAGTAACTTGATTCTTAACTTCAAATTCTATTGCCTCAAAACTCGTCTGACACTCCAGCTGCATAGTAGCGACAATATCAGCTTCGATCAAACACCTCTGCTGGTGGTCAAAAGACCCGCGCAAACGTACATTAACTTCCCCTATATCTGAAAATAACATTTCACATAACTGGGTAAATTCTTTAATCGGCCAGCTAAATCGAATTTCACCATTTTTATTGGCAAACTTTCTTGGCTGGATAATAGTATTATTTTGCTGGGTTCCTCGCATAGGCGCGCGATTCTACCCAAATCATTAGAAAAAGGCAAAATAATTCGAATAATTCAGCCAAATACCACCAAATGACAGAATAAATTGCCCTATTCTTTCGATAAGGCAAACTCTACGGCATTTAACCCATGAATTTCTACAGTATCAAATAAACGTGTTTCAGTGTCACACTGCGATACAAGTAGTCCAATTTCTGTACAACCAAGTATCACCCCTTGCACACCTCGATTACTAAGTTTTTCAATAATTTTCAAATAAGTATGTTTCGATTCCGGCTTAATTTTACCATGGCACAACTCCTCATAGATGATCCGATGGACCGCTGCTCTATCTTCTTCATCAGGGGTTGTTACTTTAATTCCAAAATTATCGGTCAACCGCTGCTTATAAAAAGGTTCATCCATGGTAAAAGCTGTTCCCAACAGACCTACATGTTTAAGCCCTGATATTTTAAGCTGTTCACCGACAGCATCAGCAATATGTATAACGGGAATAGAAATGCTCTCTTCAACCTGTCGATACACCTTATGCATTGTATTAGCACAGATAAGAACACAGTCAGCACCTGCGGCCTCGATAGAACGAGCCGCACTTACCAGAATATTAGCCGCCGTAAGCCAGTCGTTTTGACGCTGGCCTTTCTCAACCGGCTCAAAATCAATTCTGTTCATCACAATTCTGGCAGAATGAAGCTTTCCCAGTTTTTTACCAACCGCCTGGTTGATAATCCGATAATAAGTCTGGGTACTCTCCCAACTCATTCCGCCAATTAAGCCAATAGTTTTCATTCTTCACCGATCAGGTCTTCAATTAACATAATTGGTTCTACTTCGGAACCAACTAGATCTGTATTCCAGTTAATCCCCGCAAGAACGTCGTCTTCATGCATACCGTGTAACCAGGCGTCTATAAATTCATCAAACCTGATAGGGCTGGGCCGATACCCTTGCCATTCATCATTACACAGGGCTTTTGCCAGCTTTTCGTTGGACCAGAATGGAATAACCTCTTTGTCTTCAAAGTCATTTGAATCACTCATAGCCCAACCTTCTTCATTAGCCAGACCCC
>CBDUHU010000463.1:0-3777 GCA_965366725.1 uncultured Kangiellaceae bacterium | reverse complement strand
CAACCTGGGAGTTGCTATTACCAGTCAAAATGCATTTAAAGCAGAAACCGATAGTACCCAGAGTAATAATTTACAGGGAACAATAACGGTTACTGTTCATCAGGTATATCCCAATGGAAACCTGTTAATTAAAGGTGAAAAGTGGTTATCTCTTAATCAGGGAAGTGAATTTATCCGGGTGGCAGGTATTGTTCGTCCAGAAGATATTTCAAAAGATAATCAGATAGTTTCTACTCGAATTGCGAATGCCAGAATTTCATATGGTGGCATCGGGCCGTTGGCTGAAGCGAATGAAGAAGGTTGGGCGACTCGTTTCTTTAATTCGGGATGGTGGCCCTTTTAATGGTTAAGAGAGACCAGAAAATGAAGAGATATTTAATTCAAATACTATTAAGCTCCGGTTTGTTGTTGTCTGGTTTTATTGTCCAGGCTGAACGAATAAAAGATCTGACCAGTATACAAGGGGTAAGAGAGAATCAGCTTATTGGTTATGGTCTGGTTGTAGGACTTGATGGTACTGGTGAGAAAACTAAATATACTGAACAGACTTTTCGTACCATGTTGGCACGCTTTGGAATTATGGTTCCTCCGGGAAGTCAGCTTAAGTTAAAAAATTCCGCGGCGGTTGCTGTTCATGCAACTCTTCCTGCTTTTGCAAAAGCTGGCCAGAATATTGATATTACGGTGAGTAGTATTGGTGAAGCTCAGAGCTTGCGGGGTGGTACTTTGTTGATGACACCTCTGAGAGGTGCTGATGGAAAAATTTATGCAATTGCTCAGGGAAATTTAATTGTTGGTGGCTTCGGGGTACAGGGAGCCGATGGTTCAAAAATCAGTGTTAATCATCAAACCGTTGGGCGGATACCTAATGGAGCTTCAGTTGAACAAACAGTACAAACTAATTTTCTGACTAATAAACATCTTATTTTTAATCTGAACAAACCTGATTTCACGACGGCGGTTCTGCTGGCTAAATCGATCAATCAGTTGATTGGACCCAATACTGCCAAACCAATTGATCAGACCTCTATTCAGGTAAATGCTCCGCGAGATCCGGCACAAAGAATAAACTACTTATCGGTGATTGAAAACATTCAGATGAAACCCGCTGAGGGCCGCGGGAAAATTGTCGTCAATTCGCGCACAGGAACGATTGTTATTGGCAAACATGTTAACTTAAAAGAAGCGGCGGTTGCGCATGGAAATCTGGTAGTAAAAATCAAAGAAAATCAAAATGTCAGTCAGCCCGCACCTTTTTCTCCGCAGGGAACAACGGTAACAACTGCCGACTCGCAATTGGAAATCAGTAAAGAAGATACACGAATGTTTCATTTTCAACCGGGCGCAACTTTACAGCAGTTGGTTGAAGCAGTTAATGCAGTGGGCGCTGCTCCCGGTGACGTGATGGCAATACTAGAAGCGTTAAAACAAGCTGGCGCAATTAGCGGTGAGCTTGTGGTGATTTAATGAAGAGCTTAAGATGCCAGATAATATTCTAAATAATCAATCTGCCAGTATTTATAGCGATATAAATTCACTTAATTCGATCCGTAAAATGGGATTGACCGATGAGTCAGGCGCTTTAAAAAAGGCTGCTAAAGAGTTTGAAGCTTTTTTTCTTAATATGATGCTTAAGTCAATGCGTCAGGCAAATGCTGCGATTGGTGATGACTCAATGATGAGTAGCTCACAAGAAAAAATGTTTACTTCAATGTTAGATGAGCAGTTAGCAGTTGATTTATCACAAAAAGGATTGCTCGGAATCGCAGACTTGATGACGCATCAATTGATTAATAAGTCGGCAGCAGAAAAGCAACTTTCAGGCAATGAAGTAAATACTAAAGTGAGTTTAAAATCAGATCTTAATTCATTTGGTATTGTTCCTTCGCTAACCGAAAAATCTGATAGAAAAGTTAACTCTAATCTTATTAAAGCATCAGATAAACTGACTAATAGTAAGCCAGATGTTATATCAGAACCAGCCAGTGATTTGGATAAAACTAACATACTTGAAACAGTTAATCTGCATCTAAGAAAAGGAATAAAAGAAACAATTGGTGAACAAACTGATATTGCTAAAATTGCAGTAGAAAAACCAGCAAAAAAAGCGGTGTTTACTCAGGTTAATGAATTTGTTTCAAGTCTCTTACCGCTTGCCAAAGAAGCAGCACAAAAATTAATGCTTGATCCCAAATTGTTGATAGCACAAGCAGCTTTAGAAACTGGTTGGGGAAAGTTTGTGATGCATGATGAGTCTGGGACGCCAGGATTTAATTTGTTTGGTATTAAAGCGGGAAAAGGCTGGGGTGGAGAAACGATTAAGATTGACACTCTGGAAGTTGAGAATGGTGCATTTAAAAAGATCAATGCCTCGTTTAGAAAATATGAAAACTTCAAACAATCTTTTGATGATTACGTTGACTTTGTACAGCAGAATCCTCGCTATCAAAAGGCGACCGAATCTACAACAGATGCTAAGGAGTATATTCATCAACTACAAAAATCTGGTTATGCCACTGATCCGGAATACGCTAATAAAATAATGAAGATATTTAATGAAACCCTTTTAGATACGATTGAGACAGGAACCAGGTAACACTGGAGGTAATTTATGAGTATTTTTGATATCAGCATTTCAGGACTTTTAGCTAACAAAGCGGCCTTATCAACCACTTCTCATAATATAGCAAACGCAAATACTGAAGGTTATTCAAGACAAAGAATTGCACAGAATGCAAGAAACCCTGAATTTATTGGTGGCAACTATCTGGGAACGGGAGTTGAGATTGGCAGTGTAACTCGGGTGTTTGAAGCATCGCAACAACTTGAGTTGCAGGCGAATACAGCTAACTTCTTTATGTTCGATAGTTTTCTTGAACAGGCACAGCGAATCGACGGTCTGTTGGCTGATAGCACCAATGGAATCAACAATGCAATTCAAGGCTTTTTTACCGCATTGCAAGGTGTTGTGAATGAACCTGCATCGATCCCTGCAAGACAAGTAATGTTGAGTGAAACCCAAATGATGATTTCACGTTTTGATCAGGTTCACGCTCAACTTGAATCTCAGGTAACCGAAATAAACAGCAGTATTGATTCTGTTGCAGAGGAAATTTCAGCACTTGCCGAGTCAATCGCTAAGCTCAACAATGAAATTTCCGGTGCTTCAGGTAGTTTTCCGCCTGATCTATTAGATCGTCGTGATGCTGAAGTGACTCGATTAAGTGAACTGGTTGCGGTGCAAACGCTCGACCAGGCCGATGGAACCTTAAGTGTTTTTATTGGGACCGGACAGTCACTGGTTATCGGCTCTCTTGCAAATACTTTAACCGCAGATGTTAATCCGCTCGATCCAAGAAGCGTTCGCTTAAGTATAAGTGCTGCATCATCCAGTCTTGATATCACCAGAAATGTAACTGGTGGAAAACTTGGCGGTTTGTTGGATGTAGTTGGTGAAGTACTTGATCCGGCATTTAATACACTGGGTCGGGTTTCCATGGGAATTTCTGATACATTTAACCAGCAGCATCAGTTGGGGATTGACTTGAACAATGATTTGGGCGGATCATTTTTTACTGATATTAATGAACCTTCACTAGCCCAGTCACGAGTAAATAGTACCAGTGCAAATACTGGGACCGCATCTATCAGCCTGACCATCGATGATCCCGGGTTGCTAAAAGATTCTAATTATCAACTCTTTCAATCCGGAGGAAATTTTACTCTGGTTAATCTGGATGATGATTCTGTGATTGCTACTTTCGCTCCGCCTGCTAT
>CBDUHU010000462.1:0-3783 GCA_965366725.1 uncultured Kangiellaceae bacterium | reverse complement strand
GGAAAATAGATATGCATGTTGGTGTCAGGCGATAAAAAAATATCAATCTGAGAATATGCTGTTATCGCAGGAAATTACTAATCGATTTCAATTGTCTGCACGTCAGATAGATGCGATTGTTAAACAGGTCGCTTATGGGTTTTCTGGTTCTAAAAAATACTTTAATAAGCAATTGGAAATCGCATGTCGCCATCAAGTTGGTCAATCTATGCAAGGTGTAGCACAAAGAGTAGATACAAACTTCCTGTTTAATGATCTGATATTATCAGAACAAACAGCTGCAACTCTGGAACAACTGATAGAGCGACAAAATAATAATGTTAAAGTCTTACAGCGCTGGGGACTTGGTGAGCTATTTCATCAACCTGCTGGAAATTCAGTGTTATTTGTTGGACCTTCTGGAACCGGAAAAACCATGGCTGCCAGTGTAATTGGAAATGAACTGTGTCTCGATATGTATCGGATAGACCTTTCTGGTGTTGTCAGTAAATATATTGGAGAGACAGAAAAAAATCTGGAAAAAATATTCGCTGCGGCCGCCCAATCACAAGTTGTTCTATTTATTGATGAAGCGGACGCTTTGTTTGGTAAACGATCGGAAGTAAAAGATGCTCATGATCGTTACGCTAATATTGAAGTCAGTTATTTATTACAGAAAATGGAATCTCATGATGGTATTGTTATTCTAGCCAGTAACTTTGGGAATAATATCGATGATGCATTTTATCGACGATTTAGTTTTGTTGTTGAATTTTCATTACCCAAGCCAGAGGAAAGGTATTTGTTATGGAAAAAAATCACTCAAGGAGAAGTGCCTCTTTCAGATAATATTGACTTCAACTTTCTAGCCGAAAATTTTGATATGACCGGAGGGCATATTAAGAATTGTATATTGAGTGCTGCGTATCAGGCAGCTGAATTAAATAAACCGGTAGATATGGAACTTTTAGTTCGAGCGATTGCACAAGAGTTTACAAAGATAGGTAAGCCTATCAGTCGAAACCTCTTTGGTGACTTCTATACCTCGATAAGAAGGGATGTCATTGGGCGATAACGAATGAATATTTTATGGCAACAGCTATTAAACCAACTAGATGGTCAGTCTGAGTTAACTGAGGAACTTCAAGCGGTAGAATTTCTGGCAGGAAATATCAATTCACCACCAATTTCTTTTCATAGACAAAAACAACTGATTAACAAGTTGCAGAAAAAAATCGGTAATTCAGCGTTCCAAAAATTAATTGAGTCACACACCGAAGCTGCTGCCTCTCCGCACATAAAAAGAGGTAGTGCTGATCCAGGTAGGGAGAAAGCAGATTCAACCAATAGTAAACAGCATAATTTTTCACGTTCTGATGATAAAAATAATGTTGACGATTTATCGCTACAATCAGAACCAGCTAATTTATCAACTCGCTCAATGACTTCTGAAGATATTGATTTGCCGCCAGATATTGACAAAAATACAGAAACAAAAAATAACCCAGGTTCAGGTGAAAACACCATTGAGGCTTCAGACTATTCAACTAATAATAGTGGGAAAAATGTGGCCAGAAAGAATGAATTGATTAGCTTGTTCTCTCATCATTTACCAAGGCCATCACTTCTGCTATGGCAGCAATTAAGTGAACTGTTTGAAATCATGAACGGACAGGAACAAGCAGTTGTGGTTGAGCAAATTGTTAATGCAGTTAACCAGTTGAAGCCGCATTCACAGGAAATGTTTTTTAGATTTTCTAAAATACTTCCTGTCGATTTAGTTAACACTTTGTTTACCCGATTGCTTTTAATCAAGCTAAGCAGTATTAGCGGTAACAATCAAATAAATATAATCGCAGAACCAGGGGAGGATTAGTTAATTATGACCGGACCTGTTGCTGAATCAAACAGTCGTGAGACTGCTCCTGCACCTTCGAATGATTCATCGCAATCAACTGACACTGGGAGTGGCGCTTCCGGCGTGAGTAACTCTGCGTTTGCAAGAGCGATTGAAAATGGTGGTTTTCTTATTAACCTTGGGGGAGGAATTACAATCTCCCCAGAAGACATGAGTGCGCGGGTTAACTTGCAGGATAAACCACAAATGCTTCCCGGCGTGCGTTTACGAGAGTTGCGCTACAACAGAAGTAGACAAACGGCAACAGTGACCGGTGATGTGATTGTCCCTCATTTACGCTCACCAGGAAGGGGTATCAGCGTTTCAATCAACCGCGAAGGTCAAACTTCTCTGGAAGCGACTTTAACCAGCGATCTACCTGTTTTTAAGAATAAAAGATTAGCCATATCGCTGGATGAACAACACCAGTTATCTGCCTCATTGACAATTGAACCAACCGATTTAACTCCGCAACAGGGTGCTGGTAGTTTAAGCGTTACTGGTGGTGGTGTTTTTAATTTATCCAATGGAAAGTTGGCTGGTGAACTAGCGGCAGATTTACAGTATCCAAATCTTGGCGCCGGACATCTGGATTTTAATTTTAATAGTGATGGTCAGGCTTCGGGCAGTGGTACTTTTGATTTTGAGACTGACTTTTTAAATGGTGCCAGCGCTGAACTGGAAATTGACGAGGATGCTAATTTTAAAGCCAATGCGAGTATTCCTGTCAGCGAAGTAGATACGCCTATTGCAGGGCTTTCAATTACTGAAGGCGCGATAAACTTCAGTATGGATAATAGTAGGCCTGGTGGTGGAATCGAAAATCTTAAACTCGTTTACAACGGGCTTGGTGAGGCGACTTTGAATGCCAATATTCGTAATGGTGTTTTTTCGGGAAATGGCCAGTTTGCGGTAACATTATCTGAATTGAGTGATATTTCAGGACGTCTTAATTTCCGCAATGGAATTCTCACTGGTGCTGTCACTATTAGTTCCCGTGATTTTCCTGATGCACTCAGAGTAGAAAGTGGCAGTATTACCGCAACATTACAGGAGTCTGGTGATATTGATCTAGAGGGAGAGGCAAGCATTAATCTAGGTCCGGCTGGTTCAGGTCAGTTGCGCGCGTCAAAAGTGAATGATCTAATTACCATTGGAACCACTATCACTCTGGAAAATATACCCGGTTTACAAAGTGGAGAATTTTCAGTGGAATTCACCAGTAACGGAACCATTGAAGGAGAAGGTGAACTACAAACCGACGACTCGCTTGTCCCCGGACTTTCTGGAAGAGTCCAGGTTGCCTATCGAGATAATTTATGGTCCGGTGAAACTGAATTAACCTATAGTCAGGAAAACCCCAGTGTAAATGGAAGTATTACTGTCGGAATTCGACAAACAGAAGAAGGAACACTGGTTTTTCACGGTAGTGGTGATCTTACCGCAGAAGTAATACCTGGAGTAGAGGGAAATGCAGGGATCGTGATTGACGAAGAAGGCAATGTAATACTAAGTTTTGCA
The DNA here is from genome assembly GCA_965366725.1 of uncultured Kangiellaceae bacterium. GTDB lineage: Bacteria > Pseudomonadota > Gammaproteobacteria > Enterobacterales > Kangiellaceae > Aliikangiella. The sequence goes on along the minus strand of CBDUHU010000462.1, from coordinate 386 downwards.
TTTACTCAAACCGATCCTTATGAACTTTTCCCGGAAAACAGGCGAGAAAGAGAGTTTCTTAACGTTAGTCAGAATATTCCCCTATGGGCTGGAATTGTTGTTGCTGTAATCAGAATTCGTGCCGGTGTTAGAGCTGGTATAGGACCGGGCCAGATCAGAAATTCCCGGATTGAAGGAACCTGGGAAATTACCAGTGATGAACCGCCGGACTTAACGGTTAGTACTGAATTTTTTATGCCTGCGTTCGTTGAGGGGTACGTCGCATTTGGTGCAGGATTGGGTGTCGATGTGTTGCTGGGCTCACTAACCGGTGGAATAGAGGCAATGGCAACTGCTGGATTATATGGTGCTATTTTCATCGGTTTCTTCGCATCGCTTTTTGGAGG
>CBDUHU010000461.1:0-3788 GCA_965366725.1 uncultured Kangiellaceae bacterium | reverse complement strand
CAAGTAAGTTAAGATGCTGATATTTATGGTAAATACTAATCATTATTAGTCGTGTTATTTTCTACATCAATAGTTCAGTCATAAATAAAAACTTCGACTAAGTTTTATTGTAAATATGACGTCATAAGCTGGTTTCTGAGCGTCAAGAAAACCCTCCTATCTAATTAAAAATATAAAAAGCCTGATATTTAATGGAATAAAGATAATTAATATTATTGGCAGGATTTATGCTTTAGTTATCTTAGTGCCTGAGACGTTTTTTAGCATACAGGTTATTGCACAACCCAATAGTTTAACCAGATAGCGGAGTGACATGAAAATGACAAAGAATTCAGCAAAAGAACATACTCAAATTGTTAATGATTTGAACGCCCTGATTATTAAATATCAGTGGCAAAATGATTTTGAAGAGGCAATTGCGGCAGCACATAAATTAGATTTACCTATTATTGGAGGTATTACAAATTTAGAAGAATATTATGACTACCTTGATGGTTTTATTTACTGGACACCCAAAGAATCTAAAGAAGATTCACGTCTGGTATATGATCACCTTGTTGCATTTTATTTTTTTATGCAGTTTCCCTCCGTCAGACAACATCAATCTCCAATTACACCAGAAGCCTCATTATCTGATGATGAACTAACACCTTTATCTAAATGGATTATTGAATGTGCCAATGCCTGGGGGGCTTATCTGGACACTCCAGAATCAGCCAAAGAGGTCCAGACTTTTAAAGATGACCCCTGGTTTAACTGGGACGAATATATGGCACCACCAAGTGGTTACCTGACCTTTAACGAATTCTTTGCACGTCATACAAAACCAGGAATGCGACCTATTGCTGGGCTAAACGATGATAGTGTTATTGTTTCTCAGGCCGACTGCACGATGGTTGGCTGGTGGCAAATCGGTGAGAACTCTAACATTAATCTGCAACAGAAGAATAAAGAAGGTCTGGTTATACAAAGTAAGATTTTCAGTTATTCTATTGAAGAGTTACTTAAGGATAGTCAATATGCTGATCGGTTTAAGGGCGGAATTTTTATGCATAGTTTCCTTAACTCAACTGACTATCATCGGTGGAATAGTCCGGTGCGTGGCAAAGTACTGGAGTCTAAGATAATTCAAGGTCAGGCCTATCTTGGTGTCGAAGTAATAAAAGTAATTGATGCTGAAGGTAAAGAGCGTAACCACCTCTCTGCTCAGGACGGTACAGGTTATCAATTTAGCCAAACTCGCGGATTAATAGTGATCGACTCTCCTTTTGGTCTGGTCGCCTGTTTACCAATGGGAATGGCGCAAGTTTCTTCGGTGACAATAACTGCTGAAGAAGGGGTAACCCTGAGTAAAGGGGAAGAGTTGGGATATTTTAAATTTGGTGGCTCTGATTTTGTGCTATGTTTTGAGCGTAGTTCAAATGTGCAGATAACAGCCCAGCCAAATGTACATGTCCAGCAAGGTACCTGTATTGGTCATGCTTATCCCTATTCAATGAAATAAAACTTGATTAAAGAGCAGGATATTGAACAAACACAATATACTTTTGTGTTGCAATATCCTGCATTTCTGCTTTTGAGAATAGCATCAGGTTTATTCTAAATAACTTTTCTTAGTGAGTTTAGTTGAAAATTGATTTAGCTGAAAATCGATAGTGAGGTTTATCATTTTTTTATGTTTTTTTACAAGTTAATCCAATAATTCGTTGAAGTCGATTGAATCGTGAATTGGGAACCGGGAGTTGAAAGCTATTTTACTGAATGATTTAATGAGCTTCGTTTCTGATTAGAGTAGGATCTTGTTGATTGTTCGAACTAGTGAATCTGGGTTATAGGGTTTAATTATCCATCCAGTAGCACCGGCGAGTCTTCCTTCGCGTTTTTTTTCTGAGGATGATTCTGATGTTAATAGTAAGATTGGAGTAAACTGATATTCAGTTTTACTTCTCAATTCTTTGGTTAGTTCGACACCATTTTTATTTGGCATATTAATATCGGTTAAAATCAGGTCAAACTGCTTTGATTCAGCTGCTTTAATTGCCTCAACACCATCTTTGGCTTCAGTTACTTCAAACTCTGCTGATTTTAATGTCAATGAAATCATTTGTCTCATACTAGCAGAGTCTTCGACAATGAGAATGGATTTCATATATGGAATTTCCTATTTTTTTTTAAGTTCTTATCTGAACATAATTACCATTTATCGGATAATTGTAAAGTAAAAAAGGGTTTGATGGGAGGTTTCATTACTTTTTCTTTTAATAATTTTCTTCTTCAATTAAGTTGTTCAGTTTACAATACTATTAACAGCAGTTTTTTGGATAAATAAGTTGAATGTTGATTTCATATGAAACACTGTCAGTAGATGCTTTACGCGGAATAGCAGAGCAATATGTGCTATCTCAGCTTTCAGATCTGGACAGTGAGCCGAATACACAGGAGTGGGTTGATAAAGCAATTGAAATGGTTAAATCGGGAGAATTGGTGATTGAATTTTCACAGGCTGATGAGAGTGTAACACTCAAGCCGTTTGATCATATCAGTATGCTTGATAATACTTAATCTAATTGATAACTATTCATGATTAGTAAAATAAAATATAAAAGGTAAAAAACAATGGTAAACAAATTTAAGCAGATTATTTTGATTGGACTGGTTGCAATGTTACCTTCAGTTGGTGCTCATAATAGCGCGGTTGACCTGAAGTCTCTAAGTTTAAAGAATGCAAAACAACCCTATGAGAATATTATCACTGGAGGACAACCTTCATTGGCTGATTTGAGGGTGCTTAAGTCCATCGGCGTGGTTAATATTATCAATCTGCGTACTGATGGAGAATTCGATGACTATGATGAAGCGGCTGAAGTAAAAAAGCTTGGTTTTAATTATCATGTTATGCCTGTTTCAGGTCGAACCGGAATTATTCTGGACAACGCAAAGAAGCTTGATGAATTATTAAAATCGGCGGATGGTCTGACTCTGGTACATTGTGCCAGTAGTAACCGGGTTGGGGCTTTGTTTGCTATCAGAGCGGCAAGTTTATATGGTAAGGACACCAAACAGGCACTTAGTGAAGGACAAAAAGCGGGCTTAAAAAGTTTGTACGGTAAAACAGAAAAATTACTCAACAGCTTAAACCCATAGATAAAATGAAGTATTGATTATCTTACTGGAATAAGAAGGGCAATAACGCGCTAAGGACAATTGGCTAAAACCAATTATTTCGCTGCGGTTATTGTCGGAGTACGGGGCTTACACAAGTTGAAGCAAGTGCAAATTGAGCCCCTGATACTTTGTCACTCAGGGAGTTGTGGTAGCTGGACTATTTGTGGTTATATCTGTTTCAGCAATTCTGAGGACTTCTGGCTCTTCAAACTTGCTCAGGGTTAAGATAACGTCTGGTTTATCCTGCTCAAACTGTGCAATTTTAATTGGAAAGTAATTGAGTTCAGGGCACAGCCAGATAGAAAAGCTACTGTCATCGCCATCAACTCTATCCATACGCACAGCGGCGAATTCACCAATGTCGGTTTTAATGACTTCAATTTCAGACTTTACATAACTGTAGGTTTTTCTTTTTCCTTTGTAACTGATCAGGTATTCAAACTGTTTTTTACCTTTGATTAGATCAGCCCTTAGTTGTAAAACATGAGACATTCTATCGAATAAATGGGTATCGAGTGGAAGCTGCCATTTCTTTTTGCCCTTGTTGCCATTTTCAATTTTATTTTGCCAGTCAAATAGTTGTGAAATCGTTCTATTCTTTTTGAAGCTAATCTTTGTTTTAG
>CBDUHU010000460.1:0-3820 GCA_965366725.1 uncultured Kangiellaceae bacterium | reverse complement strand
TGTTGAGATAGCTACTCAAATGTCGAAGCCTGAAGATGAAGAAAAATTTCAATTAGCTAGCTCTATCGGTAAGACTAAAATTATCGTATTGTCTCATAAAGAAACATTGTTTAGTTTAGAATTTTCTTCACTTGACTTTTCTAACCCTGAAAAAAATCAGTATGAATATCGATTAGAAGGATGGGATGATGATTGGGTTTATACTGATTATAAAAATCGAAGAGCAACCTATACCAATATTCCTGATGGTAGTTATACCTTTAGAGTTAAGGCTAGTAACAATGACGGAGTATGGAATGAGCAAGGTGCCTCGGTTAAGCTTGTAATATTACCACCACCCTGGCGAACCTGGTGGGCTTATTTACTTTATATGATTGTGATTTCAGGCCTGCTGGCGACTTTTGGCTTACTACGTTATCGGCGTTTAATTGCGGAAAAAGAAAAGACCGCTGCACTGGCAATTATTTCTGCTAAAGATAAACTATTTTCAAATGTATCCCATGAGTTCAGAACTCCCTTAACCTTGATGTTAGGACCACTAGAAGATTTTATTAAGAAAGAGCAGTCTGAACCGGCATTGCGCCAACTCAACCTTATTAAACGAAATGGGCTGAGATTATTGAGCATGGTTGATCAATTACTCGACCTTGCTCGTTTACGAGGAGAAAATAAACAAGAACGTCAATCACAAAATGTTAATAGTATTGTGTCGCTGATCGCTCAGTCATTTCAATCTCTGGCTGATGAAAAAAATATCAAGTTGGTTGTTAACTCTCAACTGAGTGAAGTTGTCTGGGTTTCAATGTTGCCAGATGCTCTCGAAAAGATTATTACTAATCTATTATCCAATGCCTTTAAGTATACCCCTGGAGGCGGTTCGATTAAGTTATTAATAAGCACTAGTGAAATGTTTCTGGTAGTCGCGGTTTCGGATACAGGTTGCGGTATCAGTGAACATGAACAAACCTATATTTTTGAACGTTTTACTCGCCTGGAAAGCAGTTTAGAAACAGCGCCAGGAGCAGGAATAGGTTTAGCTTTAGTAAAAGAGCTGGTTGAGTCTCATGAAGGAAAAGTATCGGTAGAAAGCCGCTTGGGTGAAGGAAGTCAGTTCACAATACAAATCCCGTTAGTGATAAAAGAGCAAGCAGATGATGATACACAATCATGTATTGATAAGACAGAAAGTCATTATCTGAATAATACAATTGTAAATCTTCAGGGAGAAAAGCTTTCTCTAGAAGCGGAAACTGCAAGCAATACAGAGGCCGCTGAATCACTTGATAGGACTGTTGAGCAAACGAATCATAAAGCGAGCATATTAATAATTGAAGATAATCTGGAACTTAGTCAGTATATGGTGGGATTTCTCTCAGAAACCTATCACTGCTTAGTGGCCAATGATGGTTCAAGAGGAGTTGAATTAGCCATAGAAAATGTTCCAGACTTGATTATCAGTGATGTGATGATGCCAGTGATGGATGGCTTTGAAGTTTGCCACAAGCTTAGTCAGGATGAAATAACCAGTCATATTCCGATAGTATTGTTGACCGCTCGAGGGGATAAGGAAAGTCGCATACAAGGATGGCAAGGGTGTGCAGATGAATATTTGACCAAGCCATTTGACAGGGAAGAGCTGTTAGTTCGAATAGAAAGTCTTTTGGTTATTAGAGAGAAATTACAGCGGTATTACAAACAAATTACATTTCCTTCAAGCGAAAAAGACCTTAAGGAGATACTATCTGAACCGAAAGCACCTAAGCAAAAGGAAGTTAATTTTATCAATAAATTTGATAATGTACTGGCGAATAATTATACCAACGTTGAGTTAAAAAAAGATTTGTTGTTAGAACAAATTATGATGAGTGAACGTCAACTTCTTCGTAAGCTAAAAGCTATAACAGGTATGACGATAAATGAGTACTTAAGAGCTTATCGTTTAAAAAAGGCTGCCGAATTACTTGCCGAAGGAAAAAGTGTCAGTAATGTGGCCCATGATGTGGGCTTTACATCACATAGTTATTTCTCAAAGTGCTTTAAGGAAATCTATGGATGTTCCCCTTCACAGTATAAACCCTGAAAATACTGCTGAGCTATCGAGAAAAGATTAAAATAATTGCTAAGAAGTATGTTGCTGTTTATTAAAAGTGACTAGACATTTGTATTATTTAGAATTATCCTATGCCACATCATCATTCTAATTTTTCCAAGGTTCGTCAGCCAATGAATAAATAATTTTCTAAATATTGTGTTTATTTTATATTTTAGAGGATTATTTTATGACGTCTTGCATTTCTTTATCTCATATTGTTTTTAAATCACCCGGTGGCGACTGTCTACTAGATGATATTTCCTGTTCGATATCTAATCGGCTGACTGCATTAGTTGGCCCAAATGGCGTTGGTAAATCGTTATTGGCGCAGATTGCTGTCGGTCTATTAAAGCCTTATTCGGGGCAGATTAATCGAACCGGTGACGCGGTTTATGTGGCTCAACAATGGCCTGGTAGTCAAAATGACTCTGTTGCTCAGGTTTTGGGTTTAGACAAACCGATTAAAGCAATTGAGCGAATTAGTAATGGCTGCGGAAATGAAAAGGACTATGAACTAGCAGAGCCCTGGTGGAATTGGCAATCGGATCTTCTTCAAATGGGGCGTGAAATTGGCTGGAATCAGAAACTCGATTTGAACCGCAGTATTGGTAGTTACAGCGGGGGAGAGCAGGTTAAACTCCTATGGCTTGCAGCATTACTTAACAATCCGGATATTTTAATTATGGATGAACCGAGTAATCATTTGGATACCGCTGGAAGAAAGCAACTTATTGACTGGTTAAAGATGACTAATAAGCAGGTACTTGTCATTAGTCATGACCGTGATTTGTTGATGTCAGTCGGGCATATTCTCGAATTATCAAAGCAGGGGATCTTTGAGCATTCAGGAAACTATAAGCAATATGAGTTGAATCGAAGTCAGCGGATTAGTCATGCGAGAAGTCGTGTAGAGTCAGCCCGTATCGAACTCAAAACACAGCGAAAAGCCAGTCAGGCTGCTTTTGAGAAGCAACAACAGAGAGTTGCTAGGGGCAAGCTAACGGCGAACAAAAAATCATTAAGTCCGGTAGAAGTTGGCTTGGCAAAAAACTGTGCAACAGCGTCTTTGCAAAGGAACAAAAAGTTACAGCAAAATCGACAGGATATGCAGCAGAGAGTACTGGCTGATGCGACTGAAAGCTTAGAATGGGAAGAGCCTGTTGTATTCAATTTGCCAAACTCCAAAGTCGCAGCGAATCAGCAGGTATGTGGTATCAATCAACTCCAAAATGGTTTTTTGAAACCATTGCATCCGCCAATTGATTTGTTAATATCAGGTCCGAGTATCGTTCAGCTTGTTGGTAAAAATGGTGCAGGAAAGTCCCTTTTTTTAAGTGCTCTGGCTGGTTTGATTAAGCCATTAAGGGGAGAAGTTAATGTTAATCTGCCGTTTTCGTTACTGGATCAGCATTGCCGATATATTGATCTCCAACAGACAGGTGTTGAGAATTTTAGTCGTCTTTCTCCGGGAGCGGATTCGAATTTTTATCGACAGAAACTTGCCTGGATGAGATTAAGAGGTGTCAAAGCAGAACAGAAAGTTGGTAAATTAAGTGGTGGTGAGCGTTTTAAAGTAGCGCTTGCTTGTGCTTTACTTGGGCCGCAGACACCACAGTTATTGTTATTAGATGAACCGACTAATCATATGGATCTGGAGTCAATATCGGCCCTGGAGTCTAGTTTGTCAAATTTTAAGGGAGCAATTATTTTTGCCAGTCATGACAAGCA
>CBDUHU010000459.1:0-3824 GCA_965366725.1 uncultured Kangiellaceae bacterium | reverse complement strand
CCTTTGCAAAAGCAGCTTATGTTTTTCAATCCGTCAGCGGAGAGGCATTTGACCCAACCACTACCAATGTGGTTTGGAACAACAACCCTGCAGAAACAGGGTTTCCTCTCGATGATGACTACCAGCTGGTTAATATTGGATTCACCTTTTATCTTGGCGAAACAGCCTATACCCAGGTAAGGATATTGGGAAATGGCGCACTTCATTTTGGCGCTGATCAAGGGTTTCATAAGGATTACACCAATGAAGCTTTACCAATTACCAATGACTGTAACGATACAGGCTCGGCCTGTCCAGGGTTCGAAGAGCCAGCCGATAGAACCATTCTTGGTTACTGGGATGATTTAGAACCAACCCTTGGTGGCACAGTCAGATATAATACCTTTGGAACAGCTCCCAACAGACGCTTTGTAGCCTCCTGGGAAAATGTACCTCGTTATAATGGTCCGACAACCAGTTATTCATTTCAGATAGTCCTATTTGAAGACGGTTCTATCAGATTTCGCTACGGCAATGATCAAGCTACTGGAGCAAGTGCAACTATAGGGATTGAAGTTGATAATACAGATTTTACCCAAGTTTCGTTTAATACAAATGCTGTTAGTGACGCAAATGATATATTGTGGACAAGAGAGTTACCGACACTCAATTCAGCAAGCGCAGAATGTACTGACAAAAATAAAGTCACAGTCACTTTTGACTCACCTATTTCACCGATAAGAGCGACTAATCCAGCGAATTTCTCAATCGATAATAGCATTACCGTTAGCGCAGCCACTTTGGTCAATCCAACCACAGTGGAATTAACCACCAGCACCCTTTTGTCAGGTATTACTTACACTTTAACCACCAGCACCCCCACTCAAACAGCAAGCTTTCAGTTGGGTACATTAACAACAGCAAGTTTTCTCGATACCTTCAGCGCTGTTTCATTTTCAAATGATGATGGTACTGATAGTTGGTCTGGTGACTGGATTGAGACAGATGATAATGGATTAGCAGCGAGTGGTCGTGTCTTTGTTGGCGGTGGAACGCTTAATATGAATGATAGACCCAACTCTGGTGGTAGACCCAGAGTAGAGAGAGAAGTTGATCTCACCGGTTTTACCAGCGCCTCTTTTACGTTCACTTACTCAACATCAAATAATCTCGAAGGGAGTGATCGGTTTGATGTCGCAGTTTCAGCTAACGGTGGCGCCAGCTACACTATTTTACAAACCTACAGAAATGATGTGAGCGGTACTGATACCTTTGATATCACACCTTTTATTTCTGCCAATACAAGGATCAGAATCAGGATAGAAAGAGGTTATGGTGGAAATAGTGAATTGCTGACAATTGACGATGTAACCATTACAGGTAACCAGCTTAGCCCTTGTGCAATTTCTGTCGATCACTACCGAATTGAACATGATGGAAACGGGCTTACCTGTGATGCCGAAACAATCACTATAAAAGCTTGCGCTGATGCAACTTGCACAACATTGAGTTCTGATAGCGTCAGCCTGAATTTTCAAGCCGATGGAGTCACTCAAAGTTCCCCTACATTTACTGGAAGTACCACAGTTAACCTCAGTCAGACAACTCCTGACACCTTAACTTTGTCAATCGCAAGCCCTAGTATCGCAGCAACCAACCCACTAGTTTGTGATAGTGGTACGGGGTCCAGTTGTGACATTATTTTTGCTGATACAGGTTTCCAGTTTCTGGCTAACGGTGTTGCCTCTTCAATCCCCGTTCAATTATCCGGAAAACCATCAAATACCGGTTATAATTCTCAAACTTTATCCCTTCAGGCAATTCAAAAAAGTCCTGTTACCGGTGCCTGTGAGGCAGCATTAACCAGTAGTACCGTGATTGAACTGGCTGCAACCTGTAAAAACCCAGCAACGTGTGCCGGACAGCAGGTAGTCATTAATAATACTGTGACTAACACCAATATAGTTACCCTTGATGACGCAGCTTTATTAACTTATAGCAATGTTAGTCTGGACTTCGGCACTGCCACTGATAATACAGCCGAATTTATTCTGACATACCCTGATGCAGGCATCATTCAATTACACGCACGATACAATATTCCAGAAAGTGGCCTTCCCAGCGGCGATTTTATGCTCGGAAATAGCAATAACTTTCTGGTTCGCCCATTCGGCTATGATATTCAAATAGCGGGCAACACCTATGTAGATGATCAGAATGATACTGTCCTGTCTTCTGCCGGAACTAATTTCCAGATGACCGTTCGAAGTGTCCTCTGGGAAGCGGCCGACGATACCGATAATAATGGTATACCTGACCCATTTATTGATACTGATGCGGATGCAACGCCAGATAGTGGTGGAGACTTGAGTAACAACAATATCACACCTAATATCGCTCTAATTTCCGAGAGCCTAACGTTATCACCTACTGCACTAGTGGTGACCAATTCAAATGGCACATTGCTAACCAACAGCATTCCTCTCAGTAGTTTTTCACTTCCTGCAAGCGCAGACGAAGGAACCTATAAGGATTTTAATCAAAACTGGAGTGAAGTTGGCATATTACAACTTGACGCGGCCAGTAATAACTTTATGGGAGAAACTGGCGAAAATGTCACCGGTCAACGTATTAATATTGGTCGTTTTACCCCCCATCATTACAAGCTGGTGCCAACCAATATCGTCCCTCAATGCGGTACTTTTAGTTACGCTGGCTTCGCTGACGGAGTCAACGCTGGACTCGATCGAAACGGCCAAACCTTTAATGCCGACGGAACAATTACCGCTGAAAACCTAGCAAATAACACAACCTTAAATTACGCTGGTGTTTTTGCCAAACTGGTGGCTAACCAGATAGCCATACAACCTTATGATAGTACTTCGTCAACCAATGCTTCAGGCCAAATCAATAGTAGTTTTGCAGCACTTAACTTTGTCTCTGGGGTATCATCATTTAGCTCGGCAAACACTGACTATCAATATGATGCACTTGCCGATGCATTTGACTTGAGGCTTGATTATAGCGCGACAGACTCAGATTCTATTACCAGTGGCACAGTGAGTTCAAATGATTTTGAGGTACGTATTGGCAGGCTTCGTTTAATTGATAGCTACGGACCAGAAGTCAGCCCACTTGAAATGCGTTTAGAGAGTGAATATTTTGACGGAAGCGCATGGACAGTCAATATCTCAGATAACTGCACTACATATATAGACACCAATAGTAGTTTCGATTTGACCAGTTATACTGAAAATCTGGTTGATGGAAACACTGCACCATTTTTCCCCAATCTGGCTCCTGAAGCTCTTAATAATGGGTTAAGTAGCCTCGCCAATGGGTTATGGTATAGCGCACCAAATAACTTTGGAAGCGTACTGGTCAACTTTGATCTAGCAAGTCAGGGTTGGTTGAGATTTGACTGGGATGGAGACAATACCATCGAAAACACCACCAGCGGCCTGCTTAATTTCGGCTACTATCGCGGTAGTGACCGGGTTATCTATTGGCAGGAACTCCCCTGATAAAAAGGTAATATTACCACTTTTAGACACTCAATAACCTATTCATTTTAAGTTCAGCTGGAACCATCATAATGGCAACCAGGCTTACAAAAAACAAGGTGGCTAAAAATGAAAAAGTTTATTGCATTCAGTTTATTACTTCCTCTATTAACTGCAAACGCTGCAGATAGTAAAGTTGAAAAGAAAAACATTAAAAAGAATAAGGCTGCACAAGCAAAAATTTACCGTCATCATGAGAGCAACTGGCATCAACCGGACTATGGTTATGAAGTCGTATTATATCAATGTCATGATTCCTGGGGACAAAAATTACTCGGCCGG
>CBDUHU010000458.1:0-3827 GCA_965366725.1 uncultured Kangiellaceae bacterium | reverse complement strand
CTGTCTCATTTGAGAATAGGAAGTTTCCAAGAAGTGCAGATTTCAGCAATTGCACATTTCATAAAGCCCCGAACTTTAATGGCTGTGAGTTACATGAAGGCACTAGTTTTGAAGGTGCTCAATTTTTAGATAGCAGTTATCAATCAGCTTCCTTCTATCGACGCTTAAAAGTTCAGATGGAAAAAACAAAAGATAAAAAATGGTGGGGGAAATTTGCAGCATTAGAAAATCAATGTGTTCGTAATGATCCTGAAACGCCAATATTAGAAAAACTACTTTCATGGATTTACTGGCTGGTTTCTGATTACGGCCAAAGCCTTAAGCGCCCTCTTATTTGCGTAATGGGACTTATGTTAATCATGGTATGTTGTTTTTGGTTAGTTGGCAGCCTTACTATCAACAACCCGGTAGCAAAGAACCCTGATATGTGGGTTCGCGCAGCCAGCTTTACCCTTGAACAAACAATTAGACCTTTTTCATCCTGGTCTTCCAAAGCACAATACCTTGAATTATTCACCGCTAGCTCAAGATTAGGGTTGCAGGCTACCGCCATGCTTTATTCAGTCGCCCAGATTATCCTACTAGGTCTTTTTGTATTAGCCGCCAGATGGAAATTTAAGAGAGGGTAACACTACCCTTCTCTATTAATCCCAGCTTCCCTGAGCGACTTCAAATCAAAATCTCAATTCCAAACGGCACAACCAAAATAGCCGCTACCCCATATCCAACCCTCAGCTGCCAGCGCGGAATATCCCCCTCCACTTTTACCCCAAATAAAGGACGCAGGATTGTAACCCGGCGAATCAACTCAAATGCCAAAGCACAAAATAAAAATGTCAACACAACCAATACAAACGGCTCAATAAACCCACCAAGTTTTAGTTGAGAAAGCTCATAACCCAACACAACAATCACCGATTGATGAATAATATAATAAGGATAAACCGCCTGATTAAAATAACTCAACTTATCAGACCTTCGGTTAAGATAAACACTGCCAAAACCTAAAATAACCAACAACCAAAATACTCGATCTAATCCATAAACCAATATCATCAGATAATGCCAAATCAAACTCTGATTGACCGCCTCTTCCAGATAAATCAAGTTATAACAAACCACCAGCAAAACATAACAAACTAAAGCAGCCACAAGCATCTGCCTTCTAGCCATCTTAATTCTCTGCCAAATCCCATCATGCCAACCAATTACATAGCCATACACTAAAAAGGTAAAACCCAGTGCCTCTCTCTCACCATCAGTTCCCAAAACTAACTGAATAACCAATATCGGCAAACTAAAAATAACCAATAACAACCAACCATTTAGAGTCACCAACCGATCCAACAAACCAGTAACCTGAGTACTATTAAGTATTGGTAACAGAAATAACAGATAGAGCGAAAATTGCCAAAGCTCACGCAAATACCACAAATGATTAACATCAATATGAGGCCAGATACCCGACTGATAATCTTTAAATAACGGACTCTCTAAATCAAAAAACTGCTGATAGAACGACCAATAGCTAATCGCTAGATCACCCTTAAAAGTCATTTCATAATAAAGCTGCGGCGGAACCACCACCAGAATTCCAAATAACAACGGCAATAACAACCGATAAGAACGCAGCATAACAAAACGCTTTAACGACACCTTAACCAGTACAAAGCGAATAGCCACACCCGAAACAAACCACAAAATAGCCATCCGCCAAGGCTCCACCAACAACATCACACTTTCCAGCGCAAGACTCGAATAACTACTTTTAATATGCCAGCCCCAGTTGGCCGTATACATCATGCCCACATGAAACAAAATCAATAATCCAAAAGCCAATACTCTTAACCAATCAAGGTCATAGCGTCGCTCAACCAAACCTTCATTCGACGGAATAAAAAGCTTATTTAATCGCTCAATTAAGGTCATAATACCCCTACACCTGCTCTAATAGTTTTAAATCATTTAACTCAGAGTAAAAAAACCAATGACCAGTCACAAGCTCCAAGTGATTGATCTATAAAACAATGTTGTAAGCGGCAAAATAGAGTGACCAGCGGCATTTGAATAAACCAAGGAATTGTTAAGTTGACCTGGAAACATTTTGATAATAATGAATATCGCTATTTAGCCCTCTGCTGGATACTGCTTTACAGCCTATACACCTGGGTTAATACCGCATCCGTTCTAGGTGACTACGCTCGTTTAGGGATCGATATAGCGGTATGGAAACCAGCCGTATGGGAATCGACAAGTCACCTGGTCGGACTAATGCTCATTCCACTGCTAGTATTGGTTGACCATCAACTTTCCGACAAAATCAAAAATATAAAACAACGAATCATCGGACTCTTTCTGTTTTCTATCGTTTTCTCATTATGTCATGTGATTGGAATGGTTTTGCTCCGAAAAATAAGCTACACCTTAGTTGGAGAAACTTACGATTTTGGCCACTGGCCCACTGAACTGATTTATGAATACCGAAAAGATGTTATTGGATATGCTGAATTACTAATCATTATATACGCCTATCGCTTTATTATCAGCCGACTCAGAGGCGAAGCCAAAGTGATTCTGACAGGTGAAGACTGCCCGATCCCACTACATCCGCAACGACTGCTGGTAAAAAAAATCGGTAAAGAATTTATTATACGAGTCAGGGATATCGACTGGATAGAAGCCGCAGGTAATTATATGAATCTAAACCTCGACGGTCGAATCTACCCTCTAAGAGAAACCATGTCAGGATTAGAAACTAAACTCGATCCAAAAAAATTCACTCGAATTCACCGTTCCTATATGGTCAACCTCGACCGAGTTAAACAAATCACTCCACTGGAAAGCGGTGATTTTGAAATGACCCTTAATTGCGGAAAAATATTGCGTTTATCAAGAAGATATCGAGATAAAGTAAAGTTGTCATTAAGTTAATACTCCTACCTTCAGAGCTTTCGTCATGCTTCCTAACTTCAGCTTGAAAGCTAGGTTAATTGACATCAAAAATTGAAGACCTAAAAGCATATTTTCACAAAAGCGCCTTCCCCTAAATGCCTTATAAATAGCTGTTCCAATCCTCTTTTTGGGAAGGTAAATGAGGACTTAGAGTCAACCCCGTCACTTACATTGAAATTCACTCTACGTTGTATACTAGCTCTCAAACTACCAATCGGAGAGAATTATGAAAATGATGCATCAATTATATAGGTTTGAACGAGACAATAACCGAAACCTCACAGCATTTTTTAGAAAAGACCAATGCGTCGCAACTGATTCGTTAAATTGTGCGAAAGCCTGGCACGATAAGAGAATGAACATTGGAAGAGATTTTCAGTTGATTAAAGATGATCATGACTTCCCCACCATGGACATTTCTTATGATAAGTCAGATATGTGCGCACATAGTGACATTTATCTCTTAGCTAGCCAACATGGACTTAAGCTTTTGGAGTTGAAAAAATAGCTAACTAAAAACCCATAATATCAGGCATCGCCCCTACTGCCTTTCTTCCGATAAGTTTATATTGCCAAATTCAATTAGCTGATTATGTTGTCTATGTATATGCATGAGGACGTTTCAGAAGGTCTAGTAGATATTCTTTCTTGTATTTGGTGCAACATGAGCGATTATTCCGCGCTTCCTGCGCTTCACCCCTTCGGGGCCGTCGTCATGCTTCCGACGTTCAAAATTGTTCCCGACAATTTTGTCGAACGGTGGCGTTCTCACACTCAATACACCACAAATAAAAAAGGCCACCCTGAAGGTGACCTTTTGTATATGGCGCGCCATGAGCGATTCGAACGCCCGACCCTCAGGTTCGAAGCCTGAT
>CBDUHU010000457.1:0-3830 GCA_965366725.1 uncultured Kangiellaceae bacterium | reverse complement strand
AAATAAAAAGAGAGATAAACCCGATATTAAGAACCCAATAATTATAAAAGACCTTAATCTCATTAATTTAACCACATCCCAATGACCCTATTTATCAGGTATAAACGTGAGCAAGAAAGCTTGGGGTTAATTTTATTTTTTATATCGGTTCAATCAGTTCTTCTTTTTTACTAAAAGCAGTTCATCATATATTCCTGAGTCGTTCACTTTATAATGCCAGCCTGCTCAATAATTCATCCGCAGCCCAATTATCAGGCATAATTTCATCTGCCGTTATCGATAAGAAAAAAGCGCCTTCCATAAAAGCCATCACAAATGCAACTTTAGAATCCAGCGTTTTCTTATTCAACTTACCTTTTTGCAGAAAATGACTAAAGTAGTCCTGGAGCAATTTTTCCAGTATCGCTTTTTGCTCCTTTAAAGCTTCTAAATATACCGCTTTAACTTGAGGTTGGCGAACTGCCTCAGATCCGATCATTACCCAGGCAATAACGGCCTGCTGACTCTCTCCCTCTCCTTTAGATAGTCTGGCATTAATAAATGCCTTTAATCTATCTTCCTCAGTCTGTGCGCTTTCTGATAATAACAAATATCGTTCTTTTAGTAGATTTGATAGCTGTGTCACTGATTCCAGCAAAATATCCTGTTTAGTTTTAAAGTGATAATGAATAAGTCCTGACGCTAATCCGGCTTGCTTTGCGATAGCCTGGATTGAAGCTCCTTCATACCCTTTTATAGCCATAACCTGCATCAACGCCAACACTATCTCTGCACGTCTTTCTGCCTTATTAGATGGTCTTCCCATTAATTAAGTTCCTGAATATTCTGGTATTGAATCAATCATACACATAAACTGGTTATTTGACCAAAAAACACATCTTTCTATTTATCTCTGCCAAAATTATTTAATACTTCTAATGAGAAGTGAGGGTACCGCTGGCGGTATTTAAAGTGACTTACAGCTTGTCTTTTATCGATCATATTGATAAATTAATCTATACATATGACTAATCCAGTGACTTAGCTAAAGCTCCTTAAAGCTAATAACATCACCTTTAAGATACCCCTATGTATAAACCTGCCAGTCAAAAAACCATTAATAAAAGTCATTGCTCAAAGCCTGTTTCGGTAATTTTACTGATTTTGCTAAACTTTGCTCTTTTCAGCTGTTCAGAGCCGCCTCTCGAGGAAGCCAACAATCAACCAGGCTTATCAATTGCAAAGGCCAAACCACAGTGGGATCACTATATTGGCTTATATCAGAAAGATGCGGTATTGACTGCTAGTAGAAAAGAATATATTCCTGATGACCAGGCTATTCACTATCGAAGAAGTTATTCGGTGCGTCATGCCGGTGATGACTATCTTGGCTATGTTTGGGATTGGGTTAGTCAAAACAGACATATTGTATTCCTTTCTGGAATGCGTAATAACTCGGGGATTACCAATGGGTTAATCATTAATCACCAGCAACTTTCTATTGATGAAATCATTGCTAATTTTATCAATGAGAGAAAGCATGCTCAACTTGGTATCGAGGAAAAAGACTACTTTATTAATATCTGGCAGGATTATCACATTCAATCCAGAGAAAATCTAAGCGATAATAAAAACTATCCAACCATCCTTGAAAATCAACGTTTCGATTTAACAACTTATAGTGATTATGTCGATTGCCAATCAATCTACTGGATTAATGGAAGTCAACGTGGTGCATTAAGCAATAGCTTTAAGAATATTCTTTCTGAGTTAACAACCAGCTTACATCAAAAAGATCTTAACCGCTTTGAACAACAACTTCCTGAAATTATGGAAATGGAATGTTCAGCTTTTTTTGAAAAAACAATCTATGAGCTACTGGTCAATTTCGAAGGCGAAAGAATCCAGTTTGAGACTGAAGTTGCCGGTAGTCGTTCCACTTTTCTAGAATCTTTTTTGGAAAAACGCGGAACTGATAATTTTGCCGGTAGAGATATTTGTCAGGTAATTGCCAACAGTATCACGCAGAAAAACTGGGTCGATCGGCGTTCAAGCATTGAGCTGGCAAGGCTTTTTGTTCAACATAGTGAATTTGAAAATCAAGAGTGCAGTCTTACAAAGTCAATATCACTTGCGGCAAAGCTGGGTCAATCTGAGTTTGTCCAACAGTTGATTGAAATTGAAAAATCCAATCCAAGTGAAAAAATTAGCCAACAATTTAAAGATACTCTGCTCCACGCAGTCAGAAATGCAGCGGAAGGCAATCAATCGGAAATCATCGGCTATCTCAGTCAGTTCCTGGCTGATACCACTCTGTCAGACTACGACGAACATTTTTTATTAGAAGCAGCTATTAAATCTGATAATATTGAAATCCTCTCTGAAATTTTAGCAATAGCTCCCTTTATTAATAAGGCAAGCGTCAAAATTATTGAACAGGCTATCACTCGAGGAAATATTGAGATCATTAGTCGTCTACTTGATATCGGGTTTAAAATTCCAACTGATGTCTGGACTCAGGAGAGCTTGTTATGGTCTGCATTTCAATTTGACAAAAACACACCGGCAAAGAACTCTGGCTCAGTCTATCAACTGCTAAAATCTCATGGACTCAAGATCAACTCATTAACGCCCGAGTATCGTTTTACTTTACTGGAAAAAATTTATCGTTTTGGCCAGACCGCCTGGATACTAACTGAATCAGATGATAGTAATCTGGTCACTCATGCGACCCGGTATTTAAAGGATATTAAAGCACTCACTGCTGAATATCTTTCATTAAACCGCAATATTAATCAACGGCATGGGAAAGAACAAAATACCCTATTGATCATTGCAACCAAAGGTAACTTACCTGATATCATAGAGCTTATTTTAACCAAAAACCCAGCCCTGTCTATCAAAAATAAAGCCTCAAAAACAGCGCTTGATATCGCGCGAAGAGAATCGAAAATATATATTCTTGGTATTCGTAATGATTCACAAAAAATTGTAAAAGAAAATGCATTAAGGGTATTAGAACTAGTCGGTGGAAATGCCAGATTACTCAGGCCCAAACTCTAGATTAGCCAAAGGAGTATTTAATGGATCAAGTTATATCACCACTCGAAATAGCCCGGTCATTGAACGAATATTGGTCACCAAAGGTTATTTCGGAAGTCAATGACAGCTACGTCAAAGTGGCCAAATTATTAGGCCATTTTGTCTGGCATGACCATCAAGATGAAGACGAAATGTTTTTGATTTTACAAGGAACTTTGATCATTGAATTGAGGGATAAACAGGTCACCCTCAACACTGGTGATATTTATGTGATCCCAAAAGGTATTGAACATAACCCCATTGCAGAAGAAGAATGCCTTATAATGCTTTTTGAAAAAAAATCGACTTTACATACCGGCAATATTCAACACAAAAAAACCAAAAGTATTGAACAGCAGAAATAAGCGAAGGGGTAAACCCAAACCTGCTGCTTATGTTATCTTATCTGGGAGTCATCACCATCAAGAATGGTATCCATATCTCTGTCAATTCCCATACGCTGCCCTGAGCCCCAGGGAGTGCAGGTGAAAGTCATCGATTGCCCGGGCGAACTAACGATTGCTTTTAGCTGAGTCAGTGACACTGCTTCATCGTTAGCTTTATCAGAAACAAATAAACCAGCATCATTCATTAAGAAACCTCTGGCACTCCCATCAATCAAAGTTTTGACAATTAAATCACATTCCGGCACAGGTGAAGTAACCTTTGCTCTTGCTACAAGTAGCTCGATTCGTGAATTAACCACCTGTTGATTAGTGGAAGTTAAAGTAACCTGCTGACCAACAATGGGTGCCTGTTCGGTTGGAAAA
>CBDUHU010000456.1:0-3838 GCA_965366725.1 uncultured Kangiellaceae bacterium | reverse complement strand
CACAGGCCGGCTTTGCATGAAAAGAGAGATGGGAGTCATGCACTTTCACGATTTAATTCGTCAATCATTGCGTCAGGCAATTGAAAATAAACTTATAGAATTAGACTAATGAAAGGAATATTAAATGTTTAGCAAAGCAATTGTAAAAACGCCCTGTCGAGCCATGGTTGACGGAATAACAACTGCTAATCTAGGAACTCCAGATTATTCTAAGGCAATTGAACAACACCAGAACTACATAGTTGCGCTCAAAAAGTGTGGTTTAAATGTAACCGTTCTGGAAGCCGATGAGAATTTTCCAGATTCGACTTTTGTTGAAGATACCGCACTCATAACGCCCCATTGCGTGATAATTACCAATCCTGGAGCAGAATCTCGTCAACAGGAAATCCAGTCGATGAAAATCACATTAAGTGATTTTTTCGATCACATCGAGACCATTAATTCACCGGGAACGGTTGAAGCAGGTGATATCATGATGGTTGGCAATCATTATTATATCGGTTTATCTGCCAGGACTAATTTATCCGGAGCAAACCAGATGACTGAAATATTGAAAAAATATGGTATGACCGCTAGCACGATTCCACTCAAAGAAGTTCTACATCTCAAAACTGGATTGAGCTACCTTGAGAACAATAACCTGCTTGTCTGCGGGGAGTTCCAGTCAATATCAGAATTTCAACAATATAATCAGTTAAGGGTTGAAGCCGATGAAGCTTATGCTGCGAATAGCGTCTGGATTAATGGACACGTTCTAATCCCGGCTGGCTTTCCGAAAGCCCGCCAATTAGTAGAATCTTGTAACTACCAGGTAATAGAAGTAGATGTTTCTGAGTTCCAGAAAATTGATGGTGGACTAAGCTGTCTGTCCTTAAGGTTCTAACCTGACAAGACCCCGGACTGATATTGTATCCGGGGTCTCATTGATTAATGAAATTCATACATTAATCATATACCTTCGAAAATGCTATAGACCACTAGCATCAAGAAAATCTTCAGAGTGTGGGTCGCCTGAAGTATTATTAAAAGTACTGGTACTTTCTGCCGCCTGTAACAATGCTGCACGAGTATTCACAAAAGCACTACCATTAGCTTGTTGCGGATTGCTCGCAAGATAAAGTGCCGCAGCTCCAGCAACATGTGGAGAGGCCATAGAAGTACCGCTCATCGTTGTAGTTCCCCCACCTGCACGTAGTGATAAAATACTTCCACCAGGTGCTGCAATTGCAACAGGTGCTGAGTTATTAGATGTCCAGCTTGCGCTCTGGTTGCCCCAGTTAGAAAAACTGTTCCAGTCATCACCCTGTTTCGCTGAACTAACGGTAATCACAGTATCAGCATATCCAGCAGGCGTATAGTTTGCAGCGTTATCACTGTCGTTACCCGCAGCAACAACCACTACAACACCAGCATTACGCGCATTACAAATTGCTTCATGATAAGCGTCGTTTCCGGTAAAACCATTATTAGTACAGCTACCTGTCACGCTACCGCCACCACCTATGGACATATTTACAACTGCCGCTTCACCACGAGTATTAACTTCTGAAGTAACCCAGTCCAACGCAGCTATAGTGCTTGAATTAGGGCATGAACCACGGCTGGTGCAAATTTTACCTGCATGTAAAGTCACTTGAGAAGCCATACCAACAACACCTTGACTATTATCGATTGCACCAACAGTGCCGCCTACATGAGTACCATGACCATGATCATCATCCCAGGATGTGTTACAACTTCTACCTTTACAGTTTTCAAATGCCATACCATTGCCAATATTTCCAGCAAGGTCAGTATGATCAGAATCTAGACCCGTATCTAGAATATAAACATGTACACCTGCACCTTCATTATTATTTGTATCGGCACCAGTGCGCGCAATTCCCCAAGGCATTACTTGTGGAGCTGGAGTCCCGCCGCCTGATCCTGGCTTTGCATTGATAGTTTTTTCACCATCAAATTCAACAGATGCAACATTTGGGTTATTACGTAACGCATTTAAACGCCCTTCTGTAATCGATGCCGCAAATCCGAAATAGGCGCTTCCATAAGCGTGCTTTACCGCACCAACTCCCATTCCAGCTGCAATATTTTTAGCATTATTTTTATTATTTTCATGGCCAGAGATAGCTAAACTTGAATCCAGCTTTACAATCACATCAAGTTTTGCATTCTGACTACCAGCTTGTACGCCACTTGCACTCAAAGCCAATATCGTCGCCGCAGCAGCGGTTTTCATTTTAATCTTCATTGAATCACCTGTTTTTATTATTAGTAAAAAGAACTGTTTTATTTTTTTGCTAAGAAAAGTAAATCCGGGCTTAGATTAAATTAGAAAATTATCATAAACTAGCAAGAATTCGACGGTTATTAGTACTAAAACGACTAAAATACAGTCTACTTAGATAAATAAATCAAAAAACTTTATTTCAATTTTGATCAGTTTTAAACAAAAGATGATTTATCTCGTATTGAGTTTTAAGATAAGCAAATACTTCTTATTGCTTATCTGGTATCAGCCATCAGTGATTAATGTTTGAGTTGAGTATTAATATTTTTTATTAACAAATGATAGAAATGAATGACTTTAAGATAGTTATCAATGGCGATCCTTTCATCGATACTATGATAACGTTTTACATCCTCAGGCTTGGTATAATTAAACAAGAAACGATAAATATTTTCAGTTAATTCCTCGAAGTTTCTTGCATCAGTCCCCCCCATCATCAGATAAGGGGTGACTATCATTGAAGATTGGTTACCATTTGTTTGATGAATGGTGGCTTCAATCAGCTTATAACTTTTTGATTGATGTGGCGAGATTTTTGAAGGTAACCGGCCTTCACCGGTAACTTTAACTAACTTATTATCGATTATTGAAATGACTCGGCGTTTTACACTGTTAACAGTTTCTCCCGGCATAAGACGGAAATTAACCATCGCACTGGCTTTCACTGGCAATACATTATCTTTGATACCAGCCTCAATCATTGTAACCGCGGTGGTTGTTCTTATCATTGCATTGGTTGTTTCTCGCTGACTTAATATGCTTTCTATTAGTGGTTTTGTTAGCCAGCTATTGGCAAAGAGAAAGCGCTTTTCAAAAGACATATAAGGGCCTATTGAGTTAAACATTTTTAATGCGTGCTCGCTATTGACTGGGAAAGGGTTATTCTCCAGATCAACGATAGCCTGACTAAGTATGCCAATTGCCGAATTCTCTGGTGGCATTGAAGAATGCCCTCCTTCCGCTTCAACCGACAGTTCAAGACTCAGATAGCCTTTCTCAGCAACACCAACCAGGGCTACCGGTAAATCCAGACCAGCAATCACCCCATCAGAAACTAAACCACCCTCATCAAGCACAAATTCAAGCTCGACATTTCTTGACTTCAATAACTGAGCTATTTTAGCAGCTCCTTGCTGACCACCGACTTCTTCATCATGACCAAACGCCAGATAAATGGTTCTTTCTGGCTGAAAATTCTGCTTTAACAATCCATTGACTGCTTCAAAAATACCGGCAAGGCTAGCTTTATCATCCAGCGTACCTCTGCCCCAGATAAACTCCTTATCAACGATCCCTGCAAACGGTAGCTGACTCCAGGATTTCATTTGGGTTTCAGGCACAGGAACAACATCCTGATGAGCTAACAGTAGTACTGGCTTTAGCGTAGTATTGGTTCCAGACCATTTAAATAGCAAACTGTATTGATTGACGACCTCTTTTTCTAATGAAGAAAAAACCAATGGAAAGGTTTGTTCCAGATATTCATGCATTTTAACAAAAGAATCACCATCAAACTTATTTTGATCTTGATTAGATATTGTCTTG
>CBDUHU010000455.1:0-3850 GCA_965366725.1 uncultured Kangiellaceae bacterium | reverse complement strand
GTCCATCACCGGCGTGGCGCAAGCCGGCAACGGCTTGGGCGCGCGTTCGACTTCAACCAAGCACATCCGGCAATTAGCCGCTACAGATAATTTTTTATGGTAGCAAAAGCGTGGAATATATATGTCCGCCTTGTCAGCAACTTCAATGATCATTGAACCTACTTCAGCTTCCAACTTATTACCGTCAATTTCTAAATGAACTTTACCCATAATGTTCGTCTTATTTACCTATTTAGCTGACTACCCTTTTACCAGGCTACGCTTATGTTCAATCATATATTCAAATTCGTGGCGGAAGTGCTTTAAAAAGCCCTTCACAGGCATTGCTGCTGCATCGCCTAATGCACAAATTGTCCTTCCCATAATATTACTGGCAACACGATCCAGATTCTCCAGATCTTCACTTCTTCCTTCACCCTTTAAAATACGGCTAATAACACGAGACATCCAACCAGTACCTTCTCGACAGGGTGAACATTGACCACAGGATTCTTCATAATAAAAGTGGGCTGTTACCGCCGCCAATTCAACAATACAGGTTGTTTCGTCAAGCACCATTACCGCACCGGAGCCAAGCATAGAACCAGCCTTACCAATTGCATCATAATCCATGGTTAACGACATCATACTATCTGCCGGTATAATCGGTGACGAAGAACCACCAGGAATAACTGCCTTAAGTTGCTTACCGCCGAGGATACCACCAGCTAATCCTAATAACTCTTCAAACGGAGTTCCCAGATTAACTTCAAAATTCCCAGGATTATTCACATGACCTGAAACTGAAAAGATTTTTGTCCCACCATTGTTGGGTTTGCCTAAATCCAGAAACCACTGTCCGCCATGTTGCAAAATAGCCGGGACGGAAGCATAACTCTCAGTATTGTTAACATTGGTTGGACGTCCAAAAACACCGAAGTTTGCCGGAAATGGAGGCTTAAATCGCGGCTGTCCCTTCTTGCCTTCGATTGATTCAATCAGGGCAGTTTCTTCGCCACAAATATAAGCACCTGCGCCAAGGTGGTTATGTAGTTCAAAATCAAACCCGGCACCTAAAATATTCTCGCCTAAATAATTCTTTTCTTTGGCTTCGGTAATTGCTGATTCCATTCGGTCGAATGGTTCATAAAATTCACCACGCATATAGTTGTATCCAACCGTTGCGTTCATTACATAACCGGCAATGATCATCCCTTCAATTAATTGGTGAGGGTTATAGCGGAGAATATCTCGATCTTTAAATGTGCCAGGTTCGCCTTCGTCTGAATTACAGACAACATATTTTTGTCCAGGCATATTTCGCGGCATAAAACTCCACTTTAATCCGGTGGGAAAACCAGCACCACCGCGCCCTCTGAGTGCTGATAATTTTAACTCATCAATAATCGTGTCATAGCAAAGCTCGCCCGCTGCTATTTTTTTCAGAGTACTGTAACCACCGACACTCTCATATGCCTCGAGAGACCAGGGGGTATCCAGGTGGAGAGTTCTAAAACAAACTTCATTAGCCATGAGTTAGTCGCTCGCCTCCGTTGCAGAGTGGTTATCGCCACTCGATGAATTCATTTCGACCGCAGCAATATCTGATAAAATTTGATCAATCTTTTCTTCTGTCAGGTTTTCATGGTAAACCTTATCAACTTCCAGCATAGGAGCACCGCCACAAGCAGCTAAACATTCAACCGTTTTAATCGTGTAAACACCATCGTCTGTGGTTTCTCCCACTTTGATATTTAGTCGATTCTGCAGGTGTTCAAGTACTTTGTCTGCGCCACGTAATGAGCAGGAAATATTATTGCATACAGAAATGACATGCTTACCGACCTTATCCAGATGAAACATTGAATAAAAGGTTGCCACTTCATAAACCGCCACATGTGGCACATCAAGATACTCAGCAACTGCCTGCATCAATTCTTCAGTCAGGTAATTGCCATTATGATCCTGCACAACTTTTAGTGCAGCAATAATAGGTGGTCTTTTTCGCTCTGCAGGATATTTTTTTATCCAGCAATCTATTTCATCAATCGCTTCTTGCGACAGGAGATTTTTAAGATGCTGTGTTTGGTCATAATTTAAATTAGTCATTAGCGATCAATCTCCCCAAACACGATATCCATAGTGCCAATAACAGCAACAACATCCGCAAGCATATGACCTTTAACCACTTCATCCATTGATGAGATATGAGCAAAACCAGGCGCTCTGATTTTTAATCGATAAGGTTTGTTGGCACCGTCAGATACTAGATAAATACCAAATTCTCCTTTCGGATGCTCCACTGCCGCATAAGCTTCGCCTTCTGGCACACAGTAACCTTCAGTAAACAGCTTAAAGTGGTGAATCAAAGACTCCATATCATTTTTTACATCGGCACGTTTTGGCGGTGCTATTTTATGGTCGTCGACCATCACCGGACCAGGATTTTTTTGCAGCCAGTCGATACATTGAAGAATGATTTTGTTTGACTGCCTCATTTCCTCAACTCTAACCAGATAACGATCGTAACTATCGCCATTTCGGCCAACCGGAATATCAAAATCTAACTCCGCGTAGACTTCGTAAGGCTGGGTCTTACGAAGATCCCAGGCAACCCCTGAACCTCTTAACATCGGACCGGTATAACCTAACTGGAATGCCCGTTCTGGTGAAACAACGCCAATTCCAACCAGACGTTGCTTCCAAATGCGATTTTCAGTTAACAATGATTCATATTCATCAACACTGGCGTCAAAGTTATTGCAGAAGTCTGCAAGAAAGTCCAACAGTGAACCCTGTCTATTTGCATTAAGCTCGGTTAGTTTCTTTTCATTGCGCCAAGGTGATTTATCATATTGGGGCATGGTTTCAGGTAAATCCCGGTAAACCCCGCCAGGACGAAAATAAGTCGCATGCATTCGAGTTCCAGAAACAGCTTCATAAGCATCCATCAAGGGCTCTCTGTCCCTGAAACAATACAAAAACATTGTCATCGCGCCCACATCAAGTCCATGAGCACCCAACCACATCAGGTGATTAAGGATACGTGTAATTTCAGCAAACATGACCCGAATATATTGCGCACGTTTTGGTGGCTCAATTCCTAATAATTTTTCAATGGCCAAAACATAAGCATGCTCATTACACATCATTGAAACATAATCCAGCCTGTCCATGTAACCAATGCTCTGATTATATGGTTTAATTTCGGCTAATTTTTCCGTTCCTCGATGCAATAGGCCAACATGAGGATCTGCTCTCTCAATTGTTTCACCATCCATCTCAAGGATCATCCTCAACACCCCATGTGCAGCAGGGTGCTGTGGACCAAAGTTCAAAGTATAATGTTCAATTTCAGCCATATTTTTGATTCAGCTTTTACGCATTTAGTTTTAATGAGAATAAGTTTCAGCAGGTCCCATACTAGAGGAACATGTTGAACATTTTATATTTATTATTCCTTGCGGATCACTCGAGCGACAGAAACTCGCTCCTCTATTGTCACAGGCTCATAAACGCACTGCTTTTGTTCTTCATCATATCGCATTTCAAGTTCACCAATCACAGGAAAATCTTTGCGGAAAGGATGACCAATAAAGCCATAATCAGTTAAAATTCTTCTTAAGTCAGGGTGACCTTCAAATAAAAGGCCAAACAGATCAAATGCTTCCCTTTCAAACCAGTTAACACCATTCCAGATATTGATAACACTGGGCAGTATCATATCCTCTTCATCGATAAACACTTTCATTCTGATACGCTGATTTAAGGTCACAGAAAGCAAATGATAAACAACCGCATAACGGGGTTTGTCCCAGCTTCCGGAAGGCGTAATCGTCTCTCTACCACGCTCAAACCCGCTGGATGAAGC
>CBDUHU010000454.1:0-3851 GCA_965366725.1 uncultured Kangiellaceae bacterium | reverse complement strand
AGCTAATGATTCATTTTGTACAAAACCCGGTTGCTTTAAAGAAATATCAACCCGTTTATCATTTCGTATTTTCTTAATAAACCCTTTGAGCGTCTGACCGTAGCGCAATTCTCTAAAAACATCACTATTGTGAAGTAATCCCCAGAACGACTGGTTGACGATCATTTTATAACCTAATTCTGTCTTATCACCAACGATAACACTAACCTGTAGCCCAACCGATAAGCCTTCGGTTTCAGCTTTAACTGATTTATTTAACTTGCTACTACCACAAATACGTCCACTGTTATCTTCATATACCCTGACAATATGACGCTCTCCTACTTCCATAGGTTTGCTCTGTTCGCCAAAAGGTACAAATAAGTCCTTGGGCAACCCCCAGTCAAGAAAAGCACCAATTGAGCCTGTCTGAACAACTTTCAAGCAGGCAATGCCGCCGACTTCAACCCTTGGTTTAGTAGTAGTGGCAACTACATCATCGTGGGTGTCGCGATATAAAAAAACTTGAATCCTGTCACCAATCTCACAATGAGCGGGGGTTTGCTTAGCAGGTAAAAACACCATACCGTAAGGACCAGCATGAAGAAAAGTTCCGCGAGATGTTTTTTGACTAATTTTAAGAAAATTAAACTGGCCAATTTTAATCATTGAATTTCACTTTAGTTTTTCCGGAAGTGACAAATACATCAATAAGTCGTATAGCAGTCACATTTCCGTAGGGTTGATAAGCGGAATTCTAACATAAGTCGCCGCTTGAGAAGTGAGATTATCACCTTCAAGGTAAGGAATCTGGGCAATTAATGGGCATTGGAGCCTTTGGTTGAGAGAATCAATGTTCTGTTGCTGGTTAAGCATTTCAGGATCCACATGATTAGCGACCCAACCGATAATTTTCAGGCCTCGACGGATAATATCCTGTTGAGTTAACAACGCATGATTTAAACACCCCAACTTAAGACCGACCACCAAAATCACTTCCAATGACTCTTGTTCAACGTAATCAGCAAAAGTTTCTCTTTCATTCAACGGAACTAACCATCCGCCAGCCCCCTCCACGACAACAAATTGCTCTCTGTGATTTAGTAAAGGACACTGTTCTTGAATACTATTCACTGAAAGTTCAACACCATCCAGGTTTGCGCTAATATGGGGCGCAATAGGTTGCATCAAACTAATAGGATTTATCAATTGATAGGGATGTTTAACCAGCATGGAATCAATTAGTTGAATGGCATCTTCATTTTTGGCCACTCCATCAATCATTTGGCAACCAGCTGCAACTGGTTTTAATCCGATGACAGATAGTCCGCGTGATTGCAGTGCTTCGATAAATGCGCCGGTAAATAAGGTTTTACCAACATCGGTATCTGTACCGGTAATAAATATTCGTCTTTGTTCTGCTAGCATAATGTCTACTTAATTTAACTCTAAGTATTTAGTCGATTCTTGCAACAATCTTAATTAAGGATAACTGCAACCAGTATAGAGGATTTCTGCTACTCAGAAGTAACGCTCCAATAACTGGTCGAAATCCAGGCTTAACTTTTAGCAAGATCCACATCATAGGTATGATAATCAGCCTGCGGAGGACCATTTCGTTTCCATGCATGACCGTAAATCACTTCATAGGTCGCAGGCAATTCTCCTCCAGCCCAACGAAATTTATCATATTCGGATTTTAGTCGGTTAAACTTGTTCTTTCCCAATAAGCCTCGTTTGCGTTCGCTATCAAGATTATGTGCACCAATCGCTTTCAAATCACGCATTAGTCCAAGCATTGTCTCGTATGTCAAAGTAATAACATCACGGTCCATGACAGTATTTTCAAAACTTGCATTAAAAACCTCATCACCGACAATATGCATATCAATAAATCGATTAACATGAATACCATCGTCAACATGCTGCCAACTCTCCCTCAGTTCCATTAGTGTATCAGGCCCGAGAGTTGAAAAAAGCAATAACCCTCCCGGCTTGAGTACCCGATGAAGTTCACTAAAGGTCTTTTTAAGATCAGGTAACCATTGAATGGTTAAGCTGGAAAATACCAGATCAAAAGTATTATCTTCAAATGGAAGTTGATCTGCATCTGCTACCTGGTAGTTAATTTTTCTAAAAAGTGATTGCGATTTTCTGGCTTCTTCGATCATACCGGGAGCGATATCAATACCAAAGATTTTGGCTTTTGAATATGAGTCTCTCAGTTGACGACTGCAATGTCCTGTACCACAACCAACATCCAGTATTTTCCCTGGAGAAACTTTCATATAGCTCAGCCTTTCGAAGACTCTGCTTGCAACTTCCTGTTGTAAGAATGCTGCAGCATCGTATCCGGAAGCGGCTTTACTGAATGACTCAGCAACTAGTTTTTTTGGCAAATTCACTACTCAATATCTCCCACTTGCGATGTTCCTGAGAGTTCATCAGCTAATAAAAATTGTTTTACATCTTTAAGAAATAAATCGCCAGATGATAGAAATGGTGCATGGGCGGCACTGTGATAAACAATTGCCTGACTGTGCGGTAAATACTTTTCAATATCTTCTATTACTTTTGCTGGAACTAAAGAATCAAGTCGTCCATATAATCTTAATACCGGCAGTTTCAATTCTCTTAAACGCGGCACCAGATTAATGTCTTGTAGTATTTCCAGACCACCTGTCAGTGCTTTTTTAGATGGTTGCCCATGAATAAAAACGGTTTCTTTCAAACGTTTGATATCATCCTTCTGGGTTGCACTTCCCATCGTCTGGATACTTAGAAAACGAATTAATGTCCCCTTATAGTCTTCTTCCAGAAAAGCAATAAACGACTTCATTATTCTTGCTTCCATTCCATGGCTCCAATCATCAGCAGCGACAAAACAGGGGTTTGAGGCAACCGTAATCAGTTTATTTATCCTGTCTGGGTGAGCCAAAGCTAGTGCGGTTGCAACCAGACCACCTAACGACCACCCCATTAAGTAAAAAGGTTCGTCTGTGGGAAGCACTGAAGCAACTGACTCAACCAGATAGTCTAATGTATAATCATCATTACTTACGGCACTATAACCAAACCCCGGCAGGTCAACATTATAAACCGTAAAGTTCTCTTCTAAAGCAGGCAGAATAGTTTCCCAGATCCCACCATGTAATCCCCAACCATGGAGCAACACGAGTGCAGGGCCTGAACCGGATTGATTAACGTAGGGTTTTATTTTCATTCAGTCAGTTTCTTAATGTTGTGATTAATTGTTAGTCATTGATGGTTTTTGCCAATACTTGCTAAGCGAGGATAGCAAAAGATCAATTTGTGCTTTGCTATGGCTTGCGCTTAAAGTGATTCTCAATCGAGCACTATCAGGTGCGACTGTCGGCGGTCTTATTGCACCAACCAGTAACCCATCA
The DNA here is from genome assembly GCA_965366725.1 of uncultured Kangiellaceae bacterium. Taxonomy (GTDB): domain Bacteria; phylum Pseudomonadota; class Gammaproteobacteria; order Enterobacterales; family Kangiellaceae; genus Aliikangiella. Next base: position 465 of record CBDUHU010000454.1, on the reverse strand, counting down.
TTTCTTAGCATTTTATTCACTTCTGACAGCCGATTATTAGCGCCTATGATAACTGGTTGAATCGGCGTGTTGGAGTCTAATAATGCCTTTCCCAAAAAGGTACTTTGTTGTCTAAAGTAGTCTATATTAGCTTTGAGTTTTTTATTGATTTGGCTGTTGTCGCGCAAATAATTTAAATTCGCCAGATTCGCACTGGCAATTGCTGCTGGCATTGCGGTGGTATAAATATAGTTTCGACAGAATTGTCGCAGATAATCAACCAACTCTTTTTCTCCGGCTACAAATGCCCCATATCCACCGAGAGCTTTGCCGAGTGTTGCCATTAAAACCGGAAGTTGCTTTTGGCTCAAACCAAAATAATCAGCAACGCCCCTCCCTTCATCACCTAACACACCCAGGCCATGTGCATCATCAACTATTAAAATTGCATTATATTGCTCACACAAAGCAACAATTTCTTTTAAC
>CBDUHU010000453.1:0-3856 GCA_965366725.1 uncultured Kangiellaceae bacterium | reverse complement strand
TTTAAACAGATGTAATTTAAATAGACATCCAGGCCAATTAACGCCACTTTAATTCAGTGTATTAACGCACAAACATGACACCGGTGTCAACGAATTACAATAAATAATGAAATAGCGACTCCAGTTCAGCCAGTAAGCTTGATATCTGTTTAATTATGAGCGCAAGAAAGGCGCCGTTGAATCTCTGGCGATTAGCTCATCATCTAACTGAATAAGTTTGTTTGCGAGTGTCTGACGACGGATAGTCTTGATCAATAACTCTACTGCACTGGACGCCATCTGTTTTACCGGTTGCTTGATAGTCGTCAAAGAAGGCCAGATATAGCGTGATATTGGTGCATTATCAAAGCCGGCCACTGACAATTGGTGAGGCACAGATATATTTCTTTGAGTAGCGACTTTTAGCACACCAGCCGCCATATAATCATTACTTGCAAATATTGCACTTGGCGGTTCTTTCAGAGCCAGTAGCTTTCTCGCACATTCTTCACCTGAACGAAAAGTAAATAACCCTTGTTGAACAAAATCAGACTCAAACGCGATACCATTTTCTTTCAGTGCCTGCTGATATCCCTCTAACCGTTGCTGCGAAGCATTGTGCTTAGGGTGTCCTTTAATAAAGCCAATTTTCGTATGGCCCAGAGATACAAGGTAACTGGTCATTTCATAAGCAGCCTCAACATCATTACTGATAACAGAAGGGGATGCTGATAGCATTCTGGTTGGGCCGATCCTTACAAAAGGAACATTCTTACTTTCCAGTAACTCAATTAATCCAGTCATATCAGAAAAAGGGGGTGTTAACACAATTCCATCAAGGCGCGAGCTTGTCAATAACGAATCTAGTTTTTGAAGTAAGTCTTCGCTATCATGTATAACTGGCTGTATCAGTAAGTGATAACCTTTATCCTCACACTCTTTCAATGCCCCTGTCTGGACGTCGGAAACATAACTTTTATTCGGATTATCATAGACAAGACCGATCAAAAATGACTGGTTAGTGGCCAATCCTCTGGCCTGTGGGCTTGGACGATACCCCAACTCATCAAACGCAGCCTGAACCTTTGATTTGGTTGAATCGCTGACATTAGGCTCATTATTAAGAACTCTGGATACTGTTTTTTTTGAAACACCAGCGTGCTTTGCAACGACATTGATAGTAATTTTTTGCAATGAATTTTCCTATTCCAGATAGCCAGTTAAACAACCTTTTGACTCTGCCCTAATAGTCAGTTGGTGTCAATCAACCGGCTTTCCTTCACGCGTTAACTGCTACTTAGCCAAACCCATTCTCATATGCTGCGGCAGATCCGAGTAATGCTGAATTGTCTTCAGTCACCAGGTGAATTGGAATATCCTGCAAGTAATGACTCATCTGATCTTTTGCCTTAAACGAATGGATAAAATCACTGGCGATCAGAAAGTCGGCAATTCGAGGCAAAATTCCTCCTCCGAGAAACACTCCACCTTGAGCACCTAAAGCCAATGTCAGATCACCAGTGACCGAGCCTAACCACGAACAGAATAAAGCCAGAGTTCGTGAGCACAAAGCATCGTCGGCATTAAGCGCCCGCTCGGTAATTTCTGCGGTATGTAAATCCTCCGATTCGGTTCCTTCAACAGCCGCTAGCGCATGATACAAGTGGCGTAATCCCGGTCCGGAAAAAACTCTTTCAATCGATACTACCGAATATTTACGCGAAAGCTGCTCTTTAATTGCCGCCTGCAAAGGTGTATTTGCAGCCAGTGACATATGCCCGCCCTCTGATGAAATAACGTTCACCCTGTGACCTTGACGAACCAGTGAGGCAACCCCGAAACCAGTTCCGGGGCCGACCACTGCAACCGGGCTGGTTGCAATACTGTGACCTTGATTGATCACTTGCAGACGAGCAGTATCGAGATATTGTATGGCATAAGCATATGCAGCAAAATCATTAATAATCTCTAGTTTTGGTAGCTTCAAACGGGAACGAACCGTTGAAATATCAAACTCCCAGTTTAGATTGGTCAATCGAATATGTTCACCGGCCACCGGCCCTGCAACTGCCAGACATGCCCCCTTGATGGGTGTCCCATTAAGTGACTTCTTAAGTGACTCTATATAGCAACTAACCGCCTGCTCAATAGAGCTAAAATCCTGACTTGAATAAGTACACTGATATTCAATGGAAAAACTGCCCGATAGAGCATTTTTATCAGTCACCAGACCAAATCGAGCATTGGTACCACCAATATCAGCAACGATATAGGGCAAGTGGCTAAGCGGTTGGTTCATTGGTAAGTTCTCATATTTGTTGATGCCCATTCAATCAGTATTAATAACCTGACAGATTGAGTGTTGGTTTCCCTTTACAGACTATTTACGGAACATATAGTACACCAGATGATACCGGTGTCATAATGCTTTTGTCAAAACTAGTTTTTCCCGAGGTCGGATAATTCAACAAAGGTATAGGGATTCATTAAGTAGCAACTAAGTTCAGAGTAACTTCTTTCCCTATAAAGATAGCTCAAGTTAAGGTATATTGAGTGCGCTCAATTATTACTTCCAAATCAAGTAGTATGCAAGTTTGTGTGATAGATAAGAGAAAGTAAAACTGCCATCAGGTTTAGCTGTTGGTTCCTGAAGCGAGTCAGCTGACGCTCCTTCGTTCTTTAGATACAACACATTGATTCAGCAATTAAGGTTACAGGAGTCATCATTGAAAGGTAAGGCAACGTCATTTGATATCGCCCATCAAGCAGGTGTTTCTCAGTCGACTGTCTCCAGAGCACTTAGAAATAGTCCTCTGGTTAATGAAGAAACTCGCGCGCGAATCCATGAAATAGCGAAAGCTCTCAATTATAAAGTTGATAAGAATGCCAGCAATCTGCGCTCTCAGCAGAGCAATACTCTGGCATTATTGTTATTTCAAGACCCCACCAGTGATGATTCGCAAATTAATCCATTTTTTTTGTCAATGCTAGGAAGCATTACCAGAGCAACTACCCAGAAAGGATATGATCTGCTGGTATCATTTCAACAACTTGATGACGACTGGCATGCAGACTATGAAGATTGTCATAAGGCTGATGGAATAATATTGCTGGGTTATGGTGACTACACAGATTATGAAGAGAAACTGATGCAACTTGAAGAACAAGGTACTAACTTTGTTCGCTGGGGCGCAGTAAAAGAGGGACAACCCGGTATTTCAATTGGCTGTGATAATTTTCAAGGAGGCTTTGATGTCACCAATCATCTGATTGCTCAGGGACGAAAAAATATTGCTTTTATCGGGGGAGCCAATCAAGGTTCACCGGAGTTCTTTGATCGCTACCGGGGTTCCTGCGATGCAATTAAGAAAGCAGGGCTTCAGGTTAATACCAAATTGCAAATTGATACCATCACAACAGAACAATCGGGATACGCTGCGGCACTGCAACTACTTGCGCTACAACAACCTTTTGATGCAGTATTTTGTGCCAGCGATTTAATTGCGGTAGGTGTGATAAAAGCATTACGGGAAAAAGACAAAACCATCCCGGAAGAAATTGCGGTTGTTGGTTATGATAATATTCCACTGGCAGAGTTTATCAGACCGACCTTAACAACGGTACAACAGGACACCCAGGCTGCGGGAGAGGTATTGGTTGAAACTTTGATAGCCAGAATTAATGGCGAGCCGGTTACTACCAGTATGTTGCCTGCGGCATTAATCGTCAGAGAATCTTGTGGTAGCAAGTTATAACTTTTTAACTAACATTTAACGCTTCTATAACTAGAAAATAATACAGGTATTTAAGTTAATGATAATATTGAGATGGATTGTGATATTTGCAGCGGTAACTAGTTTTTCTGCCTGTGCTCAAT